>JANPJN010000483.1:0-4450 GCA_031425515.1 Acidobacteriota bacterium
CTCGAGGGGCTCGAACAGAAATGGATGGCGCGCTGGGACGCGGACGCGACCTACCGCTTCGACCGCAGCCGCCCGCGCGCGCAGGTCTACTCGATCGACACACCGCCCCCCACCGTCAGCGGCTCGCTGCACGTCGGCCACGTCTTCTCCTACACGCACACCGACGTCGTCGCGCGCTTCCAGCGGATGCGCGGGAAGGCGGTCTTCTACCCGATGGGCTGGGACGACAACGGCCTGCCGACCGAGCGCCGGGTGCAGAACTACTTCGGCGTCCGCTGCGATCCGTCGCTGCCGTACGATCCGACGTTCCTGCCGCCCGATAAGCCGCCGAAGCAGGCCATCTCGGTGTCGCGTCCCAACTTCATCGAGCTCTGCGCGCGGCTGACGGCGGAAGACGAGAAGGTCTTCGAGCACCTGTGGCGATACCTCGGCCTGTCGGTGGACTGGCAGATGACGTACGCCACCATCGGTCCCCGCGCGCAGCGCATCTCGCAGCTCTCCTTCCTGCGGCTCCTCCAGCGGGGTCTGGCCTATCAGCTCGAAGCGCCGACCCTCTGGGACGTGGACTTCCGGACAGCCGTCGCGCAGGCGGAACTCGAGGACCGCGAACAGCCGGGCGCCTATCACCGGATCCGCTTTGCCGTGGCGGACGCGGATCCCGGCACGGCGTTCATCGAGATCGACACGACGCGCCCCGAGCTCATCCCCGCATGCGTCGCGCTCGTGGCGCATCCGGACGATGAACGGTTCAAGCCGCTCTTCGGCCGCGAGGTCATCACACCGCTCTTCGGCGTGAAGGTGCCGGTGCGAGCGCACGCCCTAGCCGACCCGGAAAAGGGCACGGGTGCCGCGATGATCTGCACGTTCGGCGACGTCACCGACGTGATCTGGTGGCGCGAGCTGGGGCTGCCCGTGCGCTCGGTGCTGCAGCCCAACGGCGCCTTGCGTCCCGTCACGTTCGGCGGCGCCGGGTGGGAATCGGCCGATGTCCCGCGCGCGCAGCAGCACTACGACCAGCTCGCGGGCCTCTCCGCCGTCAAGGCCCGCGTCCGCATCGTCGATCAAATGAAAGAGACAGGGGATCTGCTCGGTGACAAGCGCCCGATAACTCACGCGGTCAAGTTATACGAGAAGGGGGACCGTCCCCTCGAAATCCTGACGAGCCGGCAGTGGTTCATCCGGACGATGGAGCATCGGGAGGCGCTGCTCGCGCGGGGCCGGGAGCTGCAGTGGCACCCGCCCTATATGCAGGCGCGGTTCGACAACTGGGTGCACGGCCTGGCGGGTGACTGGTGCGTCAGCCGCCAGCGCTTTTTCGGCGTGCCGTTCCCCCTGTGGTACCAGGTGCGCGCCGACGGGTCGATTGATTACGAGGCGCGGCTGCTGCCCTCGGAAGGTCGGCTCCCTGTGGATCCCTCCACCGATGTGCCCGACGGGTACCGGCCCGACCAGCGGAATCAGCCCGGAGGCTTTGCCGGGGATCCGGACGTCATGGACACGTGGGCGACCTCGTCGCTCACGCCGCAGATTGCCGCGCGCTGGGAGGAGGATCCGGATCTGTTCGCCCGTGTCTTTCCGATGGACGTGCGGCCGCAGGCGCACGACATCATCCGCACGTGGCTGTTCGATACCGTGCTGCGGTCGCACTTCGACGTCGAGGCGCTGCCGTGGCAGCATGCGGCGATCTCCGGCTGGGTGCTGGACCCGGATCGCAAGAAGATGTCGAAGTCGAAGGGCAACGTGGTCACGCCCATGGGCCTGCTGGAGGAGCACGGCGCCGACGGCGTCCGCTACTGGGCGGCGAGCGGTCGATCCGGCACCGACACGGCGTTCGACCCGGGGCAGATGAAGGTCGGGCGGCGTCTTGCGATCAAGCTCCTGAACGCGTCGAAGTTTGTGCTCGCCAATCCGGGCCCTCACGGCGCCGTGACTGCAGCCGTCGATCGCGGGCTGCTCGCGTCGCTGGCCGTTATCGTGCGCGAGTCCACGGACGATCTCGAGCAATACCACTACACTCGCGTGCTCGAGCGGACCGAGTCTTTCTTCTGGACCTTCTGCGACGACTACCTCGAGCTGGTCAAGGGACGTCGCTACGGCGATCAGGGGCCCGACCTGGCCGCCTCGGCCAACGGCGCGCTGGTCACCGCCCTCTCGACCATGCTCCGGCTCTTCGCGCCGTTCCTCCCGTTCGTCACGGAAGAAGTCTGGTCGTGGGGGCACGACGGATCGGTGCACACGGCGGCATGGCCCACGGCCGACGAGGTGCTCGCCCCCTGTGGAGGGGTGGAAGACCCCCGCGCCATTGAGGCGCTGCAGTTCGCGACCACGGTCCTGGGCGCCATCCGAAAGAAGAAGTCCGAGGAGCAGCGCCCGTTGAAGACGCCGGTCGCGGTCGCGGTCGTGCGGGCGCCGTCCGCGCTGCTCGCGCTCCTGCCCTCCGTCGAGGCAGACCTCCGGGCCTCCGGATTGATTCAACATCTGGAAACCGCGGAGGGCGACGTGCTGGACGTCATCGTTACGCTCGCGCCCGTCGAAGCTCCGGTGCCGGAGCGCACGCCGTGAGGTCGGTCCCGTTCGCCCCGCTCGACCCGGCCCTCTATCGCGAAGCGGTGCGCCGCGCGCTGGCCGAAGACCTGGGCTGGGGCGATGTGACGACGGAGGCGACCGTCGATGCGTCGCTGCGGGCGAAGGGGGTCATCCTCGCCAAGTCCGACTGCGTCGTCGCCGGCCTCGAGCTTGCGGCCGAAGCGTTCCGGCAGCTCGATCCCGGCGCCGTGTTCACGCCGCTGCGCGCCGACGGCGATCGATGCCCGCCCGGGACCGTCGTTGCGGAGGTGCGCGGATCGGCCGCCACGATGCTGACGGCCGAGCGCACGGCCCTGAACTTCATCCAGCGGCTCTCCGGTATTGCGACGCTCACGCGGCGCTTCGTGGACGCCGCGGGCGGCACCATCACCGTCCTCGACACCCGCAAGACCACCCCGACGCTGCGGGCGCTCGAGAAGTACGCCGTGCGCGCTGGCGGAGGCACGAACCATCGCGCGGGCCTGGACGACGGGATTCTGATCAAGGACAACCACATCAGGCTCGGCGGCGGCGTGCGCAAGGCGGTCGCGCAGATGAAGGCGGCCGGCCTCGAGATGCCGATCGAGATCGAGGCGCAGTCGCTCGATCAGGTGGACGAGGCCATTGCCGCGGGGGCCGACATCATCCTGCTCGACAACCTGTCGATCGAGGAGGTGCGCGCGTCGGTTCGGCGGATCGGCGGACGCGCGAAGGTCGAAATTTCCGGAGGCGTCACGCTCGACCGCATGCCGGAGCTGGCCGCGACCGGCGCTGATTACGTGTCGGTCGGCGCCCTCACGCACTCGGCGCCTGCGGCCGATTTGAGCTTCGAGCTGGAGCCGGACCCGGCCACGCCCGACCCGCCGGACCGCGGGGGGCCTCGCAGGACGGATGCCTGACCCGCTCCCGCAGGAGCTGGCGGCCGCGCTCGCCGCGGCGCGGGATCGCACGGGTCCCTTCGGCGAGCCGATCTACTTTTTCCAGGAGACCGGATCGACCAATGATGTCGCCGCGGCCCTGGCCGAGCGCGGCGCGCCCGAGGGAACGACTGTTGTCGCCTATGCGCAGACCGCCGGCCGCGGCCGCTTCGGGCGTCGCTGGTTCTCGCCGCCTGGCGCAGGCGTGTATGTGTCGGTCGTCTGCCGGAATCGCCTGGCGGCGCCGCTCCTGACGCTTGCGGGCGGGGTCGCGACGGCCGACGGGGTGCGGACGGCGACGGGCCTGCCGGTCGAGATCAAATGGCCGAACGACGTCGTCGTGCACTCGGGGTCGCCGCCGCGACGGCGTAAGCTCGCGGGCGTGCTGGCCGAGGCCTCGTCCGGAGCGGACGGACTCCAGCACGTGGTTCTCGGCATCGGGATCAACCTGCGCTCGGCCGCCTATCCGCAGGAACTGGCCGGCACCGCGACGTCGATCGAGACCGAGCTCGGGCGCGCACCGGAGGCAGGCGCCGTGCTCGCAGAGACGCTCGCGGGGCTGGCGGCTCGCGCCGCGGAACTGGCGGCTGGCAATCCGCGTCCCCTGCTGGCGCGGTGGCGCGAGCTCGCACCGTCGGCGCAAGGCGGGCGCGTGGAGTGGGACACGCCGCAAGGCGCGATCCGCGGGAGGACGGCGGGGATCTCGGACGATGGCGCGCTGCTCGTGCGGGTGGGCGACCGGGTCGAGCGGATCATTTCAGGCGCGCTGCGCTGGGACTGAGGACGGCGGAACACACATGCTGTTAGCAATCGACGTCGGCAACACAAACATCGTCCTCGGCGTGTTCGACGGGGAGCGGCTGGCCGAGAGCTGGCGTCTGGCGACGCTGCGCGAGCGGACGGCCGACGAGGTCGGCATCCTGGTCACGCACCTGTTCGAACGGAGCGCGATTCCGCTCGACCGGGTG
>JANPJN010000484.1:0-2269 GCA_031425515.1 Acidobacteriota bacterium
CAGCAGCCCGCGCCGGGCCAGCCGCTGGAGCACCTTGGCCATGAGTTCGACGGGGATGTCGTAGGCCTCGGCAATCTCGCGCGCGCTGGCCGACAGGACGTCGGTGCGCGTCGCCAGATGCTTCATCGCCATCAGGGCGTAGTCGGCCTTCTTGGACAGTCTCAACATCAGATCACCACATGCCGAGCTGCAGCTTCGCCGCGTCGGACATCCGATCCTTCGTCCAGCCGGGCTCCCAGACCACATCCACCTTCGCGTCGCTGACGCCGGCGACGCCCTTGACCTTCGACGCCACCTCCGAGGGCAGCGACTGCGCGGCGGGGCACCCGGGGGCCGTGAGCGTCATCGTAATCACCGCCGCGCCGGCGGCGTCCACGGCGACGTCGTAGATCAACCCGAGCTCCCAGATATTGACCGGAATCTCGGGATCGAACACCGTCTGGATCGCCTGGACGATCGCGGGACGCAGCGCCTCCGTTCGCTCCGCGTCGGCCACGAGCGGGCTGGCCGCGGTGGGCTGTGGCGTCTGGTCGGTATCGGGCGGCGTTGGCATCATGGGAATCAGCGTCTTCATTGCATCAGTCCGGGCTACTCGGTCGAGACCGACGCCTCGCGGTCGAGCGCGGCCTTCATCGTATGCCACGCAAGGCTCGCGCACTTCACCCGCACGGGAAACTCCCGCACGCCCGCGAGCACCGACAGCTTCCCCAGATCCTCGACCGGCTGATCGGGCGGCGTCGTGACGACGCGGTGGAACCGTTCGAACAGGTGTCCGGCCTCGGCGACCGTCCTGCCCTTGAGCGCGTCGGTCATGAGCGACGCGGAGGCTTTGGAGATGGCGCAGCCCGAACCCTCGAAGGCGATGTCGGTGATCGTCCCGTCGCTCACCTGCACGTACAGGTTCAGCCGATCGCCGCAGAGCGGATTGTAGCCCTCCGCGTGATGGCTCGGCGTCTCGATCCGGCGGAAGTTCCTCGGCCGCCTGTTGTGGTCGAGGATGACCTCCTGATACAGCTCGGTGAGGTCGGACATCAGGCGAACACCGCGCGCACCTTTTCGAGGGCGCGAACGAACACGTCGATGTCCTCGCGGGTGTTGTAGATGCCCAGAGACGCGCGGATCGTGGAAGTGATGCGGTAGCAGTCCATGACGGGCTGCGCGCAGTGCTGGCCGGTCCGCACCGCCACGCCCTGGCGATCCAGAATCGTTCCGGCGTCGTGCGGATGTACGCCGTCAAGGACGAACGACAGCACGGCGGTCTTCTCGGCGGCCTCTCCGATGATGCGCGCGCCCGGCATGGCCTTCACCTGCGCGGTGGCGTAGTCGAGCACATCATCCTCGTGGGCCAGCGCCGCCGGCCGATCGATGGACACGAGGAAGTCGAGCGCCGCCCCGAAGCCCGCGACACCGGCGATGTTCGGCGTGCCGGCCTCGAACTTGTACGGCACGGCGTTGTAGGTCGTCTTCTCGAACGTCACCGACTCGATCATGTCGCCGCCCCCCTGGTAGGGCGGCATCGCCTCGAGCAGCGAGGGTCTGCCGTAGAGCACGCCGACGCCCGTCGGGCCGTACATCTTGTGGCTCGAGAGCGCATAGAAATCGCAGTCGAGCGCCTGGACGTCGATCGCCAGGTGCGGCGCGGCCTGCGCGCCGTCGATGAGGACGACGGCACCCCGCGCGTGGGCCTGCTCGATGATCGCGCGCACCGGATTGATCGTCCCGAGTGCGTTCGACACATGGCTCATGGCGACGATCCGCGTCCGCGGCGACAGCAGCGTCGCGTAGGCGTCCATCTCGACTTCGCCGCGGAGGTTGATCGGCACCACGCGCAGGACCGCGCCCGTCTGTTCGCAGAGCATCTGCCACGGCACGATGTTCGAGTGGTGCTCCAGCCACGAGATCAGGATCTCGTCTCCCCGCTTCAGCATCGACCGGCCGTAGCTCTGCGCAACGAGGTTGATACCGTCAGTCGTCCCCTTCGTCAGTACGATCGACGCCCGGTCGGGCGCCTTGAGGAACGCCGCCGCCTTCGTGCGCGCCCCCTCGTACAGCGCCGTCGCGCGCTCGCTCAGCAGGTGCGTGGCGCGGTGGATGTTCGCGTTTGCGTGGCGATAGTAGGCATCCATCGCCTCGATGACGGACGCCGGCTTCTGGCTCGTATTGGCGCTGTCGAGGTACACCAGCGGCTGGCCGTGCACGCGCTCGGACAGAATGGGAAAATCCGCGCGGACCTTCGCCACGTCGAATCCCGTGCGTGCCACGGCCGTCG
>JANPJN010000485.1:0-2181 GCA_031425515.1 Acidobacteriota bacterium
CTGTCCCCCGACGAACGCGCCATCGTCGCCTCCGTTGACGCCGGGGGCGGCGCCGCGCTCGCGCTGCTCGAGCGGGCGGTGAACATCAACAGCGGCACGCAGAACTTTGCGGGCGTGCGGGAGGTGGGCCGGCTCTTTGAAGCGGAGCTCGCCGGCCTCGGGTTCGCGGCGCGGTGGGTGGACGGCGCGCCGTTCGGCCGCGCCGGGCACCTGGTTGCCGATCACCCTGGTCCTGGCCCGCGGATTCTGTTCATCGGCCATCTCGATACCGTCTTCGAGCAGGATTCTCCCTTTCAGCGGTTCGAGCGCATCGACGAGCGGTCAGCGCGCGGGCCCGGCATCACCGACATGAAGGGGGGCAACGTCGTCATGATTGCGGCGCTGAAGGCGCTGAAGGCCACCGGCCGGCTGGCGTCGATGAACCTGGTCGTCGTCATGAATGGCGACGAGGAGTCCGCGGGGCGGCCGCTCGACGCGGCACGCGCGGCGCTCGTGCAGGCGGCCGAGGGGGCGCAGATTGCCATCGGCTTCGAGAACGGTCCGTCGGACCCCAGGCTGGCCGTCACCGCACGACGGGGCACGACCGGATGGGAGCTGACATCCACGGGGAAGCCCGCGCATTCGTCACAGGTATTCCGGGAGGACATCGGCTACGGGGCGATTTACGAGCTTGCGCGCGTGATCAACGGCTTCCGCGAACAGCTCGCCGGGGAAGCGCACCTCACGTTCAATCCCGGAGTGATCCTGGGCGGTACGACGACGGAGCTCGACGCTGCCCAGTCGCGCGGCACGGCGTTCGGGAAGTCGAACGTGATTGCCGAGCGCGCCGTGGCCTCGGGCGATCTGCGGGCGCTGTCGGTCGAGCAGTTCCGCAAGGCGCGCGAGGCGATGGAGGCCATCGCGGCCGCATCCCTCCCGCACACCCGCTCGGTGCTGACGTTCGACGAGGGCTACCCGCCGATGGCACCGACGGAGGGCAACGCGCGCCTGCTGGCCATGTACGACCAGGCGAGCCGCGATCTGGGTTTCGGAGCGGTCACGGCCGTCAGTCCCGATCGGGCCGGCGCGGCCGACGTCTCGTTCGTGGCCAGCCGCATCACGACCATCATCGACGGCGTCGGGCTCATGGGCCGGGGCGACCACACGGTCGAGGAGACCGCGGATCTGACCACGCTACCGTCGCAGACCAAGCGCATGGCCGTGCTGCTGCATCGCCTTCAGCAGGGGGTTCGATAAATCTCCGAACGGTCCTCCGCAGAACCTTTTTCAGGCACGAAACCCGCATAAGGTCGTGGTGTAGCGGCGGAAGCCGCCTCGGCCGTCGGCCAGCCGGATGAGCTGGTCAAGCGAGTGAGGAGAACGAGCATGCGAGTGTCCGGTCTGACCGTGTCGGCGTCGGTGGTGGCAGCCGCGGTGCTGTCGGTGCAGGTGGGCCTGGCGCAAACGAAGGTGACAGCGCCCAAGAACAAGTACACCGTCCAGCAGGACGTGCAGCTCGGCCGGGAGGCGGCCGGTCAGGTCGAACAGCAGCTTCCGGTGCTGCGCGACGACAACATCACGTCCTACGTGCAGGAGATCGGGCGACGGCTCGTGAACGCAATTCCGGCCGACCAGCGCCACCCTGAGTTCCAGTACTCCTTCAAGGTCGTGAATCTGAAGGAGATCAATGCGTTCGCGTTGCCGGGCGGACCGATGTACGTCAATCGCGGCATGCTGGAAGCGGCGAAGTCGGAAGGGGAGGTCGTCGGCGTGCTCGCACACGAGATGAGCCACGTCTCCCTGCGCCACGGCACCGCCCAGGCGACCAAGGCGACGAAGTACGAGATGGGCACGATTGCCGGCGCCGTCATCGGCGCGATCGTGGGCGGGCGCACGGGCAGCGTCATCGCGCAGGGCACGCAGTTCGGGCTCGGCACGGCCTTCCTCCGCTTCAGCCGTGACTTCGAGCGGCAGGCGGACCTGCAGGGCGCCCAGATCATGGCGCGCGCCGGCTACGACCCGCGCGACATGGCGAACATGTTCAAGACCATCCAGGCGCAGGGTGGGTCCGGTGGGCCCCAGTGGATGAGCAGCCATCCGGACCCGGGCAACAGATACGCCTACATCACCAAGGAGGCCGAGTCGCTGCGGGTGGAGAACGCCGTGCGTGAGAGCGGTGGATTCCGGAGCGTCCAGGCGCGG
>JANPJN010000486.1:0-3374 GCA_031425515.1 Acidobacteriota bacterium
GCATGAGGGGCAGGAGCCGATCCGCTTCGGCCTCCGCACGTTCGGGTGTATCGGTGGGCTCCCACAGGTGAATCCAGTAGTGCAGCGCTCCCGGGTGACTGGGGTTCTTCGACAGCACCTCCTCCAGCGAGCGGCGGATCTCGCGGGTCTCGTCGTAGGGCTGGTCGTCGCGCGTCCAGTAGTTCCACGGGCGCAGATCCATCAGCGCCTCGGCATACAGCGTGCGCGCATCGAGGTCCTCGGGGAAGCGTGCGGCGACGTCGCCCATCGCACGCGCGAAGGCGCGGTCCGCGCTGACCCGATCCGCGGCCTTGCCCGTGTAGCGGACGGCGAGCGCGTCGATGTAGGCCTGCTCCCTTGCGCTGGCTCCAGCCTTCAGGCTGAGCGCCCTTCGCGCGAGATCGTAGGCTCGCGGCTCGTTGTCGGCTTCCATCCCCGCGTTGATGTTCGGCCCGAGCACGAGCGCCTGCCCCCAGACCGCCATGGCGCATGCGGGGTCGAGCCGCGCCGCTTCCGCAAACGCGCGCCCCGCTTCCGCATGATTGAACCCGTAGACCAGGTTCAGCCCCTGATTGACGAAGCGCTGCGCCTGTTCCGACGCCGTCGTGACGGGGAACGTGTGGGAGCCCAGATTCTGAAGCCGCGGAGCGAGCGGCATGCCGGGCGCCGGCGCCTGGTCGTAGCCGGGCGGCTGCAGGTAATGCTGATGTGAAGGCACCACAGGCGTCTGGGCGGCGGCACCCGCGGGAACGAGCAGAAACAACGCGGAAACGCTGACAGAGCGGAGCATGCGGGACCTCCGGAAACGCGTTCTCGAAAAGCAGCGGGACCTGCCGGTGATTATGCCGCGAACCGGCGCTAGACTGGGAGAGTGATCGCCCTGTCGCGCCGGTGGCCGGTGATCCTTCTCGGCGCGATTGCCGTCGCGTCCGGGGGAGCGAGCACGCGAACGGCGCAGGACCCGCTGCCCATGCCGTCCAGCGCTCCCGCGGAGGCACGGGACGGATCCGCGATCCGCATCGACGCGGTCGTGACCGATCGCCAGGGCCGGCCTGTGGTGGGTCTCAGCCCCAGCGACTTCGAGGTTCTCGAGAACGGCGTCCGGCGACCGCTGGCATCGGCGGAGCCCCGCGGCGTGCCGCCGGCAGTCCGGCCCGCGGGCAGCGCCGGCTCCGCGCCGGCTGCGCCCTCGTCGGCGAAAGAGTCCGGCGCGCGCATCTTCGCGCTGTTCCTCGACGAGTTCCACACCCTCCCCGGCGAAAGCACCGATCGCGTGCGCGACGCCCTCGCGCGCTTCGTGGACGACGAGCTCCAGCCGCAGGACCTGGCCGTCGTAATGAAGCCCCTCGACAGCGTCGCGACGCTGCAGTTCACCCGCGATCGGGTGGCCCTGCGCGCAGCCATCGCGAGCTTCGCCGGCCGGAAGGGGGACGTCACGCCCCGCTCGGCATTCGAGGCGCAGTTCATCGGCCGAGCCCCGGCGGCGGTGGCGGCGGCGCGCGCGCAGATCGTGACCGCCGCACTCCGCGATCTGACGCTGCGGCTCGGCGAGCTCCAGGCCGACCGCGTCGTCGTCCTCATCGTCAGTGACGGCTTCTCGGGCGCGGGCGCGGCGCCGCGCGGAACGCGGGCCCCCGACCTCCAGGGGATCGCCCGGGCGGCCAGCCGCTTTCATCTGACGATCTACACGTTCAGCCTGGATGGACCAGCGCCGGGGCCCGGCGTCGGGCCGGCCGCACAGGCTGAAAGCGGCGCGCTGCCATGGCTGGCGTCGCAAACCGGGGGACGTGCGGTCGGCGGCGCGGACGATCTGCGGGCCGCCCTTGCGCGACTCGCGGCGGACGTTCGCGCGTACTACGCCCTCACGTTCCAGCCATCGCAGCGGGATGGACGCTTTCACGCCGTCGAGATCCGTGCGCGGCGCGGCCTCACGGTTCACGCGCGTCCGGGCTACTGGTCCCCGCCGCCCGCGTCCCGGCGCACGTTCGAGCCCGCGCCGAAGGTGATGCGCGGGCTTCGGCGCAGTGCGATGGTGGAGACGTGGGTGGGCGTCTCCGCCGATCCCAATGGCCGCACGCGCCTGGTCCTCACCTGGGAGCCTCGCGCCACCGCATCCGCGCGCCCCGCGGCGATCGTCGTCCGGGCACGGGCGGCGGGAGGTGCGGAGCTGTTCACCGGCAGGCTGGCGGCGGTGCGATCGCCGTCAGAGGCTGACGACGACAGCGCGCGGTTCGACGTCCAGCCCGGTCGCGTCGAGATCGACATCGACATCGTCAACGCGCTCGGCAAGGTGCTGGATACCGAGACGCGGGATCTGGATGTGCCGGATCTACGGACCAGGAGGAGCGGTCCTCTCCTGTTCCTGCCACAGGTCCTGCGTGCCCGCACGCTCCGCGACTTCGAGACGGCCGCTGCCAATCCCGAGGCCGCGCCGTCGCCCGGGCGCGTATTTGCGCGCGGGGACCGACTGTTGATCCGGGTGCCGGCGTTCGACTCGAGCGGGAGCGGCGTGGAGGTGTCGGCGATGGTGCTGAACGCATGGGCCCAGCCGATGCGGGCGATCGAGTCGATGCCCGCGGCCGAGGCTGGCGTCGCGCAGTTTGGGTTGCCGCTCTCCTGGCTTGGCCCTGGCGAGTACTTTATCGAAGCCATCGGGACCAACGCCAACGGGGTCGTGAAGGAACGCGTCGCGTTCAGGCTCGTAGGCTAGAAGGGTTCCCCGGGCCTCACACGAGCCTGAGGCGTTCGGCGGCGCGCTCGAGCGTGGCGTCCTTTTTCGCGAAACAGAATCGCAGGACCGAAGGGGCGGGCGAGCGGCGCAGGAACGGCGAGGTCGGGATGGACGCGACGCCGTACTCCCGCGTCAGCCTGACGGCGAACTCCGCGTCGGGCTCGGTCGTGATCGCCGAATAGTCCATCAGTTGGAAGTAGCTGCCGCGGCTCGGCAGCGGACGGAAGGCCGACCCCTCCATCAGCCGAAGGAACAAATCGCGCTTGCGCTGGAAGAAAGGACCGAGTGCCGCGAGCCGGTCGCGGTCCGCGAGGAACTCCGCCAGCGCGAACTGCACCGGCGTGTGCGTCGAGAAGGTGACGAACTGGTGCACACGGCGCAGCTCCGCGGTCAGCGCCGCGGGGGCTGCCGCGTAACCTACCTTCCATCCGGTCACGTGATACGTCTTGCCGAAGGACCCGATGACGAAGGTGCGCGCCGCAAGTTCCGGACGGCGCGCCACACTCTCGTGCCGGAGGCCGTCGAAGACGATGTGCTCGTAGACTTCGTCGCTGACGATCGCGATGCCGGTGCCGTCGACGATCGAGGCGAGCGCATCCAGGTCCGCCGCGCTCAGGACGGATCCGGTGGGGTTGTGGGGCGT
>JANPJN010000487.1:0-8766 GCA_031425515.1 Acidobacteriota bacterium
TACGTCATTCGCGAGATCCGCGAAGCGGCCCTGGCCGACGCCGGTCAGGCCGCGGGCGCCTGACGTGCGCGGTCGGAGCGCCGCGCGGTGGACGGCTGTCGCGATCGCCGCGCTCGTCGTGGCTGCCTGCGGCGGATCGCCGAACGGACCGGGCCCGATGCCGCCGCCTCCGCCTCCGCCGGCCCCTGCCAACGCCCTTCCGGTCATCGACTCGATCGCCGCTCAGGGGCGCCGGCTCAGGGAGCCCGCCAGCTTTGCTGACCTCGGCGAGGCGATCGACATCAGCGCGCGCGTGCGCGACGAGGAGACACCCGTCGCGGAGTTGGAGTTTGCCTGGACCGCGACCGCCGGCACCGTCGAAGGCACAGGCGCCGCGGTGGTGTGGCGTGCGCCGGCCGCGTTTGCGACGCCGGGCGACGTGACCATCTCGCTCAAGGTGACCGAGCGCTTCGGCTATCCGGGGGCCGCAAAGATCTATTCGCAGGAGGTCGCGTCTTCGACGGCCGTCTCCCTCCACGATTCGCCAAAAGAGCTGAACGAGATGGCGCGCCAGTTCCTGCTGGAGTTCTCCGACTCGAACATCCGCGACGTCAGCACCATCATGCGTAATTTCATCCCCGGGTGCTACGGGACCCAGGACGAGCGCAACCAGGTGACGGAAAACCGCCGCCGGTACCGGATCATCGAATCGAGCGTCGGCGAGGCGCAGACCACGGTGAACTTCGGCGGGGTGTGCCCGTACGACGCGAAGCGCGGGGACGCGTGCACGGCCGTGCCGGTCTACTGGAAGTCGATTGACCTCGACGTCAGTGCCACGGAAGCCGTGCGAGGAACGGACTGGCTGGCGTCCTTCTACGTGCCCGCGACCCGGCGGTGGGGCATGTGCGACAGTTCGTTCCAGGGGCGTCCGGGCGCCGCGCCGACGGACTTCATGCGGTAGTGCAGCCGTCTACGGCGTCAGGCCGGCGGGTGTCCGTTCGTACCGCGTCCTGACGGCCTCACCGTAGATCTCCGCGAGGCGCTGATAGCCGGCTTCGGTCGGGTGCAAGCCGTCCTGCCCGATGAGCGATTCCGGGAACAGGGCGCTCACGTCCACGAGGATGGCTCCCTTCTTCGCCGCCATGACCTTCACCGCGTCGTTGAATCGGGCCACGACCTCGGCACTCGTTCCCTTCGGGGCACGCTGGGGCGGCAGCGTGCCGACCATGACCGGCATCCCGCGCCGGCTGGCCTCCTTCACCATCTCCTCGAGCGATGAGACGGCGGCGGTGATGGCGGCGTTCACCATGGCCCCCGCGTTGTTGAGGTCGTTGGCCCCTTCCATCAGCAGCACCAGGTCCGGCTTCGCTTCAGACAGCGCATCGCCGAAGCGGCTGAGCGCCGAGGGCGTCGCGGCCTGCTCGCCGGGATTGCCGGCGTTGAGCACCGCAATTGCCTGGCCGGTATACCGCGCGCCGAGCGTGGTCTGGAGCTTGAAGGGGTAGGACTGCGGCAGGCCGGCCGTCAGCGCCGCGGCCGCCAGCGGCGGCGAGGTCGTACCGGCCGTCATGCTGTCGCCGAAGGCGAGTACCCGCGTGACGCCGAGAACGGGCGGGGACAACGGAGGGCCCGGCAGTGCGGGATCGGGGATCGGTGTCGGAGGCTGGCCGATGGGGGTCGGCGACGTGGCGCCGCCGCCGCAGGCTGCGGCACCGAGCGCGGCCAGCACGCACGCGCCGACCAGCGCGGCGACGCCCCGGCGGCCGGGTGACGCCCGAAGACGAATTCTCAGCGGACGCTCCGCGCCAGCACGAACGTCTGGCCCAGCCAATACGGCACCTGCACCTTGCCGGCCCCGATCCCCCGAGCGGCCGCACGCGTCGTCCGCGACAGGAGCGGACTGAGCGTCGCGCCACGAAACAGGATGTAGTCCAGCTCGAGCCGCTGCCAGTGCGGACGGACGCGCTCGACCGTGAAACCGGTGGTCTCGAGCATGCGCGCCATGGTGCGCCGGTCGAAGTAATAGAGGTGCACGGAGGTCAGAAACAGCCATCGCCGGCCCAGCACCCGCGCGATGGAGCTGCCGATGTCCGGATAGTTCACGACCAGCAGCCCGCCCGGCTTCAACAGGCGCCGGCAGTGCTCGAGCATCTCCCGTGGGTTCAGTGTGTGCTCGATGACGTCCCAGAGCGTGACGACGTCGAAGGAGCCTTCGGCATAGGGTTGCTCGAAGACGCTGCCCTGGCGGATGGTGATGCCGTAGTGCGCGGCGCCCCACTGTGCCAGCCACGCGCTCGGTTCACAGCCCTGCGCATCCCATCCCCGCGCCGCGGCGGCGGCCACGAAGGCACCGGCCGCCGTGCCGACGTCGAGCAGCCGGCCGGGTCCGCCGGCGGCCTGTTCGATCTCGGCCAGCGCCCCCGCGAACGTGCGCTCCCGCGCCTCCATCTGGGACACGTATGCGTGGTCGTCGCCCTCGCTGTACGCACCGAAGATCAGATCCCCGCGCAGCCGCGGGTTCACGTACTGGAAGTCGCAGCGCCGGCAGCGGACCAGCCGGTCGCTCAGCAGCGCGTCGCCCGATGCACGAAAGGTCTGCACCGGGTCGAGCCCCGATGCCCGGTCGTCGCGGGCGTCGTACACCACGTCGAAGTCGTCTGCCCCGCACAGGAAGCAGGGCACGGACTCGAGCTGTGGGTGAAACGCTGGCTGGTGCATGCAGGAAGCGCTAATTATAATGGGCCGTGCCCCCAACGCCAACCGAGCGATCACGACTCGAGGTCGTGCTCTTCTCCGGAGGCCGCGGCTCGGGGGCGCTCGCCGATCAACTCGTCGCCAATCCTCACATCGCGCTGACGGTCGTGATCAATGGATATGACGACGGCGCGTCGACCGGGGCGGTGCGCCGCTTCCTGGGCGACGCCCTCGGTCCGTCCGATTTCAGGAAGAACGCCTCCCGCCTCGCCCGGTCGCTGCACAGCTGCCCTCCTTCGCTCCTCGATCTCCTCGACGCACGTCTCGATGCGTCTGCGACGGGCCGCGACACGGCGGCGCGTCTGGCGGCGGCGATTCGGGGTGTGAGCCAGCCGGGCCGGGAGTCGGAGCTGTTTGCCGAGCCGCTACGCCGTCATCTCGAGCCGCTGTCTCCAGAGGTGCGCGTCGATGTCGCGCGCCGGCTCGATCGTTTCGCGGCGGAGCTGAGCGTGTCGCCCGAACCGTTCGACTTCTCGGACTGCAGCGTCGGCAATCTCGTGTTCGCCGGCGGTTTCCTCCTGGCAGACCGCAACTTCAACCGCGCGGTGGACGACTATTGCGCGCTCGTCGGACTGCCGGTCGGGCTGGTCGAGAATGTCACCGACGGAACCAATGCGTTCCTCGTCGCCATCGACGCCGACGGCCGTGTGCTCGGAAGCGAGGAGGAGATTGTGGATGCCACGCGGCACAACCGCATCGACGACATCTTGCTGCTTGCCGCGCCGCCGACCCCGACCGACCTGCGGCAATGGGCCGCCGGTTCCCGGGCCGACCTCGACGCCGCGCTGGCGGCCCGGGCTGCCACCCCACGGCTGAACCCTCGCGTCGCGACGGCTATTGCCGGCGCCGGACTCATCGTCTACGCACCCGGCACGCAGCACTCGAGCCTGTTTCCGTCATACCTCACCCCGGGCCTCGCCCCCGCGATCGCCGCGAATCTGACGGCGATCAAACTGCTTGTGACGAACATCCAGGCGGACGCCGAAATTACCGGCAGCAGCGCCATCGACATCGTCGATCGCGCGATGTTCTACCTGCAGGATCGCGGGCGGCGGCCCATCGCGACCCCTTGCCTGATCACGCACTACCTGCTGAACGATCCGGGGCAGTCGACCGGCGCAACCCCGTACGTGCCGCTCGGACGACTGGAGTCGATCGAAGACCCACGTCTCGTCCGCGTGGCCAATTTCGAAGAGGCGCGTACGGGCCGGCACGACGCGGCGAAAATCCTCGGTCCGTTCGTGGACGCGTTCGTCGCGCGCTGGACGAGCACCCAGAAGGTGGCGGTCGTACTGCACGAGGCGGGGACGACGAACAAGGTCGTGCAGACGGTGCTGGAGATGGTGCGCGGCGGTATTCGCGATCTGCCCGTGACGCTCGCGGTCTTTCACGACGGCCCCGCCGAGGTCGATCCGGGCTTCGTCGCGTCGACGGGGTTTGCGGTGCGCCGGCTGGAGGGGAACGAAGCCGAGCGCGACCAGCGTCTGCGCGCGCGGCTGGTGGACGAGGGCTTCGACTACGTGATCCTGTTCGAATCCTCCGGGATGTACAACGGCGAGGACATTGCCACGCTCGCCTCGCACCTCAGCCTGGGACGCCTCGACGCCGTGTGGGGGAGCCGCCGGTTGTCCGTGCGGGATATCCACGAGTCCTACCGGTTGAAATACCGTCAGCGCACGTGGCTTGGCGCCGTCAGCTATGCGGGAAGCCACGCACTCAGCCTGCTGTATCTCGCGCTCTTCGGACGCTACGTGTCCGACACCCTGTCGGCCGCCCGCGCGGTGCGCGTCGCCGACGCCGTCAGGATCCCGGTGCCGCTCACGCACAAGCTGGCGAACCAGCACCTGCTGTCGGCGCTGCTGCGCCGCCGCGCCGAGATGTTCGAGGTGCCGGTCCAGTTCTTCTCCATTTCGCCCGAGCAGGTCAGGCGCACGACGCCCTTCGACGGGCTGCGTGCGGTCATGACGGCGGTGCGGGCGCACCTCGGGCCGAGCGCGCCGGCTGCCCCGGCGACCGGCCCGCTGGCGGCACGGCCGGGCGAGGCGCGCGCGCGGTGACGGCGACGGTGGATCGCCTGCTGATCATTCCGGCCGCCGGCCTCGGATCGCGTCTGGGGGCGCACACGCCGAAGCTCCTTGCGCTCGTGAACGGGCGCCCCATGCTGGACCATCTCCTGGCGCTCTACGCGCCCGTCGTGCACCGGGTGGCGCTTGTGGTCCATCCGTCGGCCCGCGCCGCGGTGGCCCGCGCCGTCGAGACCGCCCCGCACCCCGTGGACATTTTCGTGCAGGCGCAGCCGACCGGCATGCTGGACGCGATTCTCCTCGCGCGTCCGGCCGTCGAAGCCGCGAGGCCAGGGCGGATCTGGATCACCTGGTGCGACCAGGTCGCCATCCATCCCCGCACCGTCCAGCGGCTCACGGAGGCCGACCAGGGCGACCCGCTGCTGGCCATGCCGACCTGCGCCTCGGCGTCTCCCTACGTGCACCTGGACCGGGACGCAGCCGGGCAGATCACCCGGGTGCTGCATCGCCGAGAGGGGGACGACATGCCGGCATCGGGCGAGAGCGATGCGGGGCTCTTCTCGCTGTCGCGGGACGCCTATCTGGCACTGCTGCCGGCCTTCGCCGACGTACCACTGCCGGGATCGGCCACCGGCGAGCGCAATTTCCTTCCGTTCATTCCCTGGGTCGCCGCGAGGGGACGGGTCGAGACATTTCCATGTACAGAGGCGGCCGAGGCCGTGGGCGTCAACACGCCCGAGGATCTCGCGGTGGCCGAACGCACGCTGCGCGCGCGCGAGAGGGAGAAGGCGTGACGAGTCCAGGCGCGAAGGTCCTCTCGATTGTCATCCCGGCGTATAACGAAGAGCGCTTCATCGGCACGTTGCTCGGGCAGATTGCCGCGGTGGATCTGACGCCGCTCGGCGTCCGCACCGAGGTGATCGTCGTGGACGACCATTCCGCCGATCGGACATCCGCGATCGCGTCCGGGTTTCCCGGCGTCGTCCTGCGCCGGCTCGAGCGCAACTCCGGCAAGGGGCGCGCCGTCCGAGAGGGAATTGGCCTTGCGACCGGCGACTTCCTCATCATTCAGGACGCCGATCTCGAGTACGACCCGCGGGACTACGTGCCCATGCTCGATGCCCTTCTCTCCGGCCGGGGCGACATCGTGTACGGCAGCCGCTATCTGAAGGCTGGGCGCCACGCGAATCAAACCTGGGCGGCCTACCTCGGCGGGCGAAGCCTGAGTCTCGTCGCGCGGATGTTCACCGGGGCGTGGATCACCGACACGGTCACGGCGCTGAAGCTGTTCCCCCGTCAGGTGATCACCGACCTGGCGCTCGAGACGAGCGGGTTCGAGCTGGATCACGAGATCACCGCCAAGGTGCTGGCGCGCGGCCTCCGGATCGTCGAGGTGCCGGTGAGCTACAACCCGCGGAGCCGCGAGGAGGGCAAGAAAATCGGGATGCGCGACTGGTTCATCGCGACGCGCACGTTCGCCCGGTTCCGCAACGGCTGATCAGCGCACGCGATATATGCGAACCGACCCGTTCGCGAATACCCGCTCGAAACGCGCCGGCTGGTCGTCGAACTTGCGGACCCCGTCAGGGTAGGCCTGCACGTCCGTCTCGTCCACGTAGAGGTAATCGATGCGCAGACGGTGGGCCGCGTTCGCAGCTTCATCCCCGCGTGGGGTCGAGAAGATCGTCCGGACCCGATCGGAGCGCTCCTGGTATTCCGGCAGCGGCAGGAGCGAGATCGGCAGGCCGGCGGCCATGCGGCGGCCGGCAAACGACGGGATGAGCGTCCACTGGTCGCGGCCTCTGACGATCGGTTCCATCTGCACGATGGCCGTCTCGGGTGTGTGCGTCTGAATCCAGGCGAACGCCTCCCGCTGATCGGCCGTCGTCCACAGTGTCCACCGGAACCCCGGGCCAGGCCGGCGGTTGCCGATGTCCTGCGCGTTCCAGGCGTCGATGGCGGTCGTGGGGAGTCCGACGATCAGAATGACGGCGCCCAGCACGAGGCGGGTCCTGCGGCCCAGGCCCGCGAGCACCGGCGTCAGTAGCAGCGCGAGCGAGATCAGGATGACCTGCCCGGCGCGAAACCCCACCCAGGACGCTTCGGAGATCCGCACCAGATACAGCATCAGCAGCCCGACCGCCAGCCCGGCGGCGCCAATCGACCATGCGCGCGTGTTGCGGGATCGCAAGGGCCACAGACCGAGAGCCGCCGGCAGCAGGATCGGCCCCGTGGACAGCAGCAGCGTCTTCACGGGATGGTTTCGCGCGAACCCCACGAACCCGAACACGAGCGCCGATCCGGCGCCGTCCATGACTTTGCTGGCGGCGCCCCAGGCAACTGCCGCCACGACCGGAAGCGCCGCGATCGCGTGCTTCGGCAGATGGGTCCATCCGCGCGTGTCGCGCAGCGCGTCCACCGTGACCGCCACGCCGTAGAGGATCGAGCAGACCGCCCCGAGCAGCGGATTCATCGTCGTCGCGAGGCCGAGCGCCAGGCCAGCTCCGGCGATGGCCGGCAGATTCGCGCGCGCGCCGGCGGCGGAGGCCACCGCGAGCCCGACCAGGCCGAGCGCCATCGACGTCGTGTGCTGGGGGGTGTACCAGAGCGACCGTGGAATGTTGTCGATGCGCAGCCCGTTCCAGCGCCAGGCGGTCACGGCGTCGATGTTCATGTCGGTGAGCCCGAGCAGCGGGCGCCCCCGCGATACGAGATCGAGAATTGCAAAGAGGCCCTCCGCGCTCGTCGCCAGGACCACGAGCAGGACCGCGGCCGCGGCCGGGCCCGCGGTGTCGACCGAGGTGCGGACCAGAATAAAGAGCGCGCCCACCATCAGAAGCGCATTGAGGAAGGCGTTCGTCTTCAGGCACGCCTGCACGTCGCGCAGGGCGGCCGGGCCCGCGGACGCGACGGTCGCCGGCAGGAGGAAGTACGTCCAGTAGTAGTTCATCGCCCGCGGCGCGAGGTAGGGATTGCGCGGCGGCAGCGAGAACTTTCCAAGCTCCGAGGCGAGGGCGGCGTGCCACACGAAATCAGCGGTGAAGTATGCGCGGTAGTAGCGGTGGCCTTCCGCGTCGGTCCGGCCGAGATTGCGATACGGCGGGCCCATCAGCACCGGGACGACGAGGAGGACCAGCACCAGCGCCCGCGTATCTCCTCGCGACCAGAGGTGAATCGGAATGGCCGGCCCGGCGCCCGCAAACCGCAGAAGCACAAGGCTGCCCGCCGCCAGCATCAGCCACGCGCCCGCGAAGCCAAGCGGGGAGGCCCATCCGGTGGCGATCACGGCCCACAGGGCGAGCTGCGCGAGGCCGTAGCCGATGAGCGCGCCGGAGATCCACGCCGCGCCGTGGCGGCGGCCGAAGAGCGTGGTGCCGATGGGGATGCCCGGCGCAATCGCCAGAACGTAGAGAAGGGCATAGAGCCAGCCGGCGGGGCCGCCGCCAAAGATCCAGAGCAGCACCAGCACGCTGACGCCGAGCAGCGCCGCCAGCATCTTCACGCCGGTTGCCTGGCCTGCCGGTCGCCCATCACGTAGAGAATGCCGCCGGGCAGGTTGCCGACGATGCCGAGGGCGATGAAGAGGATGGAGAGTGCGAGTGAGGCGGCAGCGGGGACGCCGATGGTGCCGAACAGCCAGCCAAAGGCGCCCTGGCCCGTGCCGAGCCCGCTGACCGTCACCGGCAGCAGCATGATCAGCAGGACGATCGGGATGAAGATGAAGTACATCGCGAGGCCCGCCTCGATGCCAAGCGCGTGGCCGAGACACCAGGCCTGGACAACGCGCACGGCCTGCACGCCGACCGACATCGCCAGGACGCCTGCCAGTTCGGTGTGGTGTCGTGCGTAGCGGCGCACGGCGTCCAGGAGCCCGGCCGCGAGGCGGCGCGCGCGGGCACCGGGCAGCCAGGCTGCCGCGGCCTGTCCGGCGAGTGCGGCGCGGTCGCTGAACACCGCGAGCGCGGCGACGAGGCATCCGATCGATGCCAGCCCCAGCGTCAGCAGGATC
>JANPJN010000488.1:0-10418 GCA_031425515.1 Acidobacteriota bacterium
CGCAGCCGAGGTTGATGTTCCGCCCGTCGGGTGATGCGCCCAGCACCACGAGGTCGAAGCCCAGCTGTCGGAACAGCTTCGGCGCGACCGTCGTCGTGGCGCCATTCGCGGTGTCGATGGCGATTTTGAACGCCCCGAGACGCCCGGGATGGGGCAGTGCGCGTAGCGCGTGGTCAAGGTAGGCGTCCACGACATCCGTGGTGTCGACCGGCACGTCGGCGGGGCCGCTCACCGCCCAGCTCGAGTCGTGGATGATCGCCTCGACCTGGCGCTCGAGGACCTCGGTGAACTTTTCGCCCTTGCCCGAGAAGACCTTGATCCCGTTGTCCTCGAACGGATTGTGGGAGGCCGAAATCACGAGCCCCGCATCGAAGTCCATCTCGCGCGTCACGTAGGCGACAGCGGGCGTGGGGATGACGCCGGCTGTCGTAATCTCCCCTCCCGCCGAATGCACGCCGCGGGCAAGCTCGCGCTCGATCCACTCCCCCGACTCGCGCGTGTCTCGCCCGACGAGGAACTTGAGGGGACGGCCGGACCGATCCGCGGCCCCCATCGCGCGGACGAGCGCCGCGCCCAGCCGGGCGACGGTCTCGTGATCGAGGGGATAGTCCCCGGCGCGGCCGCGAACACCGTCTGTACCGAAAAGTCGATGGGACATGTCACGAAAAACCGGAACTCGCCCCTGCGGGCGCTGTCATTTCACTTGATCACGACGTCGACGACGGCGGGCTCGACGGAGCTGACCCCGAAGCGCTCGGACGGGTCCACCTGAACCCTGAGATTGTACCGGCCGGCGCCCAGACCGGCAAGGTCCACGAAAGCATCGATATCGCCGGCACGAAGCGCCTGGATGGCTTCCCGGGCCCCGCGGACATTCACATTGGTGAGCACGGGGGTGACTTTCGCCGTCAGGCCCTGGCCCAGATTCCTGTAACGGATCGTCACGCCCGACAGCTCGCGTTCGCGAGGAGCGGGGATGACCTCGAGCGTCACCCGCGCGGTCTGGGGCCTGACCAGCCGCACCATGGAGTCCGCCACGCCAACAGTGACGATGTCCGACACCCGTGCGCGTGCGCCCGACGCGTCTACCGGCTCGGTGGTCGCGGAGGTCAGCCGCCGCAGGTGGCTCTCGGGCCCCGCGACTTCGACCGTTTCGGGATCCACCGTCGCTCGGCCGAGGACGAAGCCTGGCGCCGGCTGGCCGTCGATCGCGGGCGTGACCGGGAGCGTGCGTTGCGAGGACTTCTCCATCTCCAGGGCGATGGTGCCGGGGACGACCTGCGCGACTTCGACGCCGTACGGGGTCCGGACTTCGTCGTTGCGCAGGTGGAACATGCGGGATCCCGGGCGGGCCGTGACCAGGTCGAGGACGGCGACGATCTCGCGCGGCTCGAGGCGTCCGAGCAGGGCCGATGATCCGCGCAACCGGACGTCCACCGAGGTGGGCGGGTCCCCCACGATCTCGAGCGTCGTCGGAATATTGCGGAACTCCAGCGGCACGCGCATGCTGCGTTCGACGAGATGATCGCCGCCGACGATCAGCCACAGCAGGGCGGCGAGGATCACGGCCATGGCCTTGATGCCGAGGTTGCGGAAGGGATGGTAGGCCACGGCGTTACACGTCGTAGGCGCGCGCGCCGGCCTGGCGGACGCTCCCGCGCCGCAGCGTCACCAGCGTGCGCAGGCGATCGCGGAGACCGTCGGGCGTCAGGTTGCGCTCGATCTGTCCGTCCAGGGCGAGGGAGATGTAGCCGGTCTCTTCCGAGACGATGACGGCGACCGCGTCGTTCTCCTCCGTGAGTCCGATGGCCGCGCGATGGCGTGTGCCGAGCTCGCGGCTCACGCGCGGGTTGACGGTGAGCGGCAGGAAGCAGGCGGCCGCGGCGATGCGGTTGTCCTGCAGGATGGCGGCGCCGTCGTGCAGCGGCGAGCCCGGCTGGAAGATCGTCACCAGCAGATCGTAGGTCAGGGCCGCGTCGAGCGGGATCCCGCTTTCGATGTAGTTGCGCAGGCCGATGTCGCGTTCGATGGCGACGATGGCGCCGATTTTCTGCGCCGCCATCATCGTGGCGGCGACGACGACTTCTTCGATGGTCTCGTCGGCGGACTGCGGCCTGGTCAGGTATCGGAAGAACGGGGCCTGGCCGAAGTGCGCCAGGGCGCGGCGGATGTCGGACTGGAAGATGACGATGGCCGCGAATGCCAGGTACACCAGCATGTTGCGGATCATCCAGTTGACCGTCTGGAGCGGGGCCAGGCGGGAGACGTAGAAGAGCGCGACGATGAGGAGGGAGCCAACGGCCATCTGGACCGCGCGGGTGCCGCGGATCAGTTTGAGGAACTCGTAGATGAGGATGGAGACGATGGCGATGTCGAGCAGGTCCCACCAGCCCATGGGGGGGCGGCGGAGCGCGTTCGTCAGGAAATCGACCATTCAGGCCCTAGCTTATCTGAAGTGGTGCGGCATCGCGGAGCCCCGCCGCTGCGCCGCGGACGTCATCTCTTCCGGGCCTCGCGACGCCATCGTCACGAGCATGTTGAGCAGGTCCTCCCTCCTCTTCCACTTCTGGGTGCCATGACCTCGGCGGTCGCCGGACGGCACTTATGTGCCGCAGAACGTGCGGTACGGCCGCTCGCTTGCGCCGGGCTCGCTGAATGCCGGCAGGTCACGGTCGTGGTCGTACGGCGCCGCCAACACGTCGAGCAGCCGCACCGTCACCGACACATCATCGCTGCCTGTCGCGGCCAGGAGCGCCTCCTCCACCTTGTGGTTGCGCGGGATGAATGCCGGGTTGTGACGCCGCATCAGCGCTCCGGCTTCGGCAGGCGACTGAGGCTGGCGACGCCGACGCGCTTCCAACCGGCAATGCCAGGCCGCCAATTCAGGAGCGGCGTTCGTGGTGGGTCCGGCCAGACCGCCCCTGGTCAGCAACCGGAACGTGTTCGTGAAGTCTGCAGACTGCCGCTGCATCCACGCGAGCAGGTCGTTGACCAGCGCCTCATCATCAGGTTCCGTTGTAAACAGTCCGAGTTTCGCGCGCATGCCGTCCAGCCAGTGCTGCTGGAACAACCCAGGGAAACGGTCCAGCGCCGTCGTCACCCGCTCCACCGCGCGATCGACATTGCTGTCAAAGAGCGGCAGCATCGCCTCCGCCAGTCGTGCGAGGTTCCACTGCGCGATCGGCGGCTGGTTTCCGTATGCGTATCGCCCGGCGGCGTCGATGGAACTGAACACCGTCGCCGGATCGTACGCGTCCATGAACGCGCACGGGCCATAGTCGATGGTTTCGCCGGAGAGAGCCATGTTGTCGGTGTTCATCACGCCGTGAATGAAGCCGACGAGCTGCCAGCGGGCGATCAGTGACGCCTGCCGTGCGAGGATCCCGTCAAAGAGCGCGACGTACGGCTCCGGCGAGTCGGCAAGTTCCGGGTAGTGCCGCGCCAGCGTGTAGTCCGCAAGCGCCCGCGTGGCTGCCGGGTCGTCGTGCGCCGCAGACCACTGCATGGTGCCGACTCGGAGATGGCTCGCGGCCACGCGCGTGAGCACGGCGCCCCCGAGGACGGTCTCGCGATACACCGGATCGCCCGTCGCCGTCACCGCCAGGCTCCGGGTGGTCGGAATGCCGAGCGCGTGCATCGCCTCGCTGATGATGTATTCGCGCAGCATCGGGCCGAGCGCGGCGCGCCCGTCACCGCGACGGGAGAACCGCGTCGGCCCTGCCCCTTTCAACTGAATGTCCATCCGATCGCCGGACGGGGTGATCTGTTCGCCGAGCAGGATCGCGCGGCCGTCGCCGAGGATCGTGAAATGGCCGAATTGGTGACCGGCGTATGCCTGGGCGATCGGACGGGCGCCTTCGGGCAAGGCATTGCCGCCGAAGATCGCGCCGCCTTCGGCACGGTCGAGCGTCTCCGACTCGAGCCCAAGCGTTGTCGCCAGCGGCCGGTTGAACGCGACACGGCGCGGCGCCGAGACCGGAGTGGGCTCCGCGTGCGAATAGAAAAGCGGCGGTAGGTCCGCGTAGGTGTGCTCCAAGCGCCAGCCTGCCATGGTGACCATCATATGGAAGATCGCGCAGCCGCATGACGAGCAGATGCTGCTGTCCTGTGAAATGATCGCCGCATGGACGATCTCGCCCGGCTCGTGACCGTGGCGCTGCCCCCCTCGGTTCGCGTCTCCGAAGGCCGGGGCTCGCTCCCGCGAATCGACGTCTCCACGGCGGCGGCGCACGCCGAAGTCTATTTCCAGGGCGCGCACGTCGCGGTGTGGCGGCCGAAGGCGATTCGCGCGCCGGTGCTGTGGCTGAGCGAGCGCAGCCATTTCGAACTTGGCAAGCCGATTCGCGGCGGCGTGCCGATCTGCTTTCCATGGTTCGGCGCGCATCCGGCCAACGCGGCGGCGCCGGCACACGGCTTCGCCCGGGTGCGCGAGTGGCGGCTGACCGAGGTGCGGGAGGATCGCGACGGTGTCGTGACCCTGGCGCTGGAACTGGCGGGCGAACGGCTGTCGCCGGACTGGCCGCACCGCTTTACCGCGATCCATCGGATCGAGGTGGGGACGACGCTGCGGATGACGCTCGAGGTGCGGAACGACGGAGTAGACGCCTTCACGTTCGAGGAGGCGCTCCATACCTACTTCGACATCGCCGGCATTGACGCGGTGTCGGTGGCAGGCCTCGAGGGCTGCGCATATCTGGACAAGACGGCGGGCGGACAGCCCTTCGGTCCGACCGGCGCGGCGGTCCGCTTCACGGGGGAAACCGATCGCATCTATCTCGACACGCGGAACGCCTGCGTCATCGACGACCCGGGCCAGCAGCGCGCCATCACCGTGCACAAGAGCGGGTCGGATGCCACGGTGATCTGGAACCCGTGGATCGCCAAGGCGAGGGCGATGCCGGATTTCGGAGACGACGAGTGGACCGGCATGGTCTGCGTGGAGACGTGCAACGTCAACCTCCACGCGCGTACTCTGCAGCCCGGGGAGTCGCACGCGATGACCGCGGCGATCGAGGTGACGGAGCGCGCTGGCTGATCGGTTTACATGACTATCGGTCGATGGTGGGAATCTTGGAGGCGCTGCCGCGCCCCTGCCAGATTATCGTCCGACCAGGATCATGATCCCGGCGAGCAGGGCCAGCACCGCCATCAGCGGCGCCGGCAGCCCGAGCGCCACCATGCCCGAGATGCCGTAGAGAATGAGCCAGACTGCCAGAAGCAGCATGCCGATGTTCCGCTGAAACCCTGCAGCCACAAGAACCTCCCGGTTCGTATCAAGGACGCGAGATGACGCCGGGCGCATCGTAGCGGATTCAGGGATGCGGGGGACGAATAAAGTGTCAAGGGGTCAGTAAGGTCTACCACCGTCATTCTCTCCTGTTGACAGAAGCGCCCTCCACTGTCATAGTGTCATATGACAGTTACGTCATGCTCTTCCACATCAATTTCAAATCGGCCAAACCCGTCTACCTGCAGCTCGTCGACCAGGTGAAGACCGCCGCCGCCTCAGGAGCGATGCAACCCGGCGACGCTCTGCCTTCGATCCGGCCGCTGGCCGAGGAGCTGCGCGTCAACCGCAACACCGTGGCCAAGGCTTACGCCGAGCTCGAAAGCCAGGGCGTGATTCAGACGCTCGCCGGCAAAGGCTGTTTCGTTCGTGCCGGCAGCTCCCCCTTCAGGAAGGAAGTGCGCCGCACGCTGCTGGCCGACGCGCTGGACGAGGCGGTCGTGCAGGCGCATCACCTGCAGGTCGGCCGGTCGGATTTTCTCGAGGTCGCGAAAGAGCGCTTCGACGCGCTTCACACCACGCGCACGCGCGCCGGGGGGGCCTAACGTCATGCCTGTTGAATCACCCGCCATCGACATTCGCAGCCTCGTCCGCAAGTACGGAAGCACCGAGGCCGTCGACGGGTTGAACCTGCGCGTCGAACCGGGCCGCTGCTACGGCTTCTTCGGCCGCAACGGCGCCGGCAAGACCACCACGATCAAGTGCCTGCTCAATCTGCTCCGTCCGACCCGCGGCACGGCGCGAGTGTTCGGCCTGGATCCCGCCCGCGCGGAAGTGGCGGTCAAGTCGCGGTCGCCTACGTCCCCGATGTCGTGGCCTTCTACCCGTGGATGACGGTACGGCAGACACTCGACTACTGTGCGTCGTTCCGGCGGCGATGGAACATGGAGACCGAGGGCGCGTTGGTCGGTCAATTCCGGCTCGATGTCCGCCAGAAGACCAGCCACCTCTCCAAAGGCCAGCGCACCCAGCTCGCGCTGATCACCGCCATCTGTCCCGAACCGGAGCTGCTGGTCCTCGACGAGCCCACCTCCGGCCTCGATCCGATCGTGCGCCGCGAGTTCATCCAGACGGTGATTGGCGCCTATCAGGACGGTGAGCCGGGGCGGCGGACGGTGTTCGTCTCGACGCACCTGATCTCGGAGTTCGAAGGCCTGATCGACGAATTCACGATCATCGACCGTGGACGCGACGTGCTGTCGCTCCAGGCGGACGCGGCCCGCGAGCGCTATCAGAAGATCCACGCGCGCTTCGTCTCCGACCCCGGGCCGTTGGCGGTGCCCGGCGCACGCCTGCTCCGGCAGCAGGGGCGCGACGTCGAGATCGTCGCCGATGGCAACTCGGCGCAGGTGCTCGAGCAGCTCCGGGCCCGGACGCTCGAAATACTACGGACCGAAGCGCTGACGCTCGAGGAGATCTTCGTATCGACGCTGCAGCCGCAGGCGGCGACCGCATGACCGGCGCGTCGCAGGCTCTGCCCTCGCTGATCAAGGAGACGCGGGCGCTGCTGCCGACGTGTGTCGCCTGCGGCGTCGCGTTGGCGCTGCCGGCCCTGGGAACCGGCGGCCCGCTGCTGTCAAGTCTCACCGTGCTGCTCTTCGGCGTTGGCGCGGTCGCGCTCGGCGCGCAGTCGATCGGCCACGAATACGCGCACCACACACTTTCCCTGCTCCTGTTCCAGCCTTCCGATCGCCGCCGCCTCTGTCTCCTGAAAGCGGGGGTGTTGATGGCGATGGTCCTCGCACTGACGCTCGTGGCGGAATTCGCCCTGCTCACCAACGGCGCTGTCCGGGCGGGAACGGCGCCGCGCCACCAACAGGCGCTGCTCGCCGCCGCCGCACTGTCCGCGCTCTGTCTGGCGCCGTGGCTGTCGATGCTCTGCCGCGGCACGCTGCCAAGCCTGGTGTTCACCATGGCGATCCCGGGACTGCTGGCGCTGGCCGGCGAGATCGCCGGCACGGTGCAGTACGGCTTCAGCAACCGCGCGGCGGTCGAAGGCGTCAGACTGTCGGTCCTCTGGTGGGCCCTCTCGGTCACCTGCGTCGTCTCCGCCGTGGCGGGCTGGCGGATGTTCATGCGGCTCGAGGCGGTCGAGGGGCACCAGGCGATGCAGATGCCCCGCTGGTGGAGACCCGCCGGCGAGGTGCCCGCCGCACCCACACGCCTGCGCACGCAGCACCCGGCCTGGCTGCTCGTCGTCAAGGAGCTTCGTCTGCAGCAGATGGCCTTCGTCGTCGTTGGCCTCTACACGCTTGCATGGGCGCTTCTCTCGCTGCTCGAAACCCTCGCACCCGAGTTCCCGAGGAATCCGCGCCCGGCGCTGACGCTCCTGTACCTGTGGGTGCTCGCCATCCTGACAGGCTCGCTGGCGAGTGCCGAGGAACGCCATCTGGGCACGCTTCCGTGGCAGACGCTCCTGCCGATGGCGGAGTGGAAGCAGTGGATGGTCAAAGCCTCGACGACCATCGGCCTGGTTGTGCTGTTGGGAATCGTGCTGCCTCTGGTGCTGAATTGGCTGCACCCGGCCGACGATAACTGGAGCCTGGCGCGGCCCCTGCTGGCAGTCCTGCTGCTGACGGCGGGCAGCCTTTACGTGTCCTCGCTCTGCACGAGCGGCGTGAAAGCCATGGTGATGTCGCTCCCCTTGCTGGTCGGAAGCGCCATGTATGCAGCGACCTTGAACACCGTTCTGTGGGCAGCTGCGTACCGGATGTTCCATGAGACGATGCTGCACGCGAGCCCTGCCTTTCGTCTGCAGTGGATCCGGGCCAGCGTGGCTGTGCAATGGTCGACCCAGGTCATGACGATCGCCGCCGGCGTGGCGCTCACCCTGCTCCTGCTGCGGTTCGCCTTCGTCAACCACCGTACTGCTGAGCGCAGCAGGAGACGGACCGTCTTCCAGGGCACGGTGCTGTTCGCCCTGGTGACGCTCGCCGTCGCGCTGCCGATTGCCTTGTGGGTGCTTTACGTCCCGCGCTAGCGGGCGGCAGGGATCGAGCGTACGAGTTCTGTTGTATTCCGCCCCCCATGGGCGTAGTTTCCAGCCCTCACATCAGAAGGAGGCTCTCGATGAAGAAGCTGCTTTTCCTGGCTTGCAGTGCTCTGCGCGAGCACGGGCCGTGCGGACGTCATCTCCGACTGGAACATCCAAACCGCCCAGAGTGTCGGTGGGTCGACGCCGCCCAGGCGAGGACCATCTAGCGTCCTAGACTTTCGTGTGGCGTCCACCACCGCGATCCGCGAAGGCGAGAACGACGGCAACCCGCGAACGGCCGGCGACCCCACCTGGACGTCGTTGTTCAACGCCCCGAACTATCCCGACTACACGTCCGGCGCGAACAACGTGGCCGGCACGACGACGACGGTGCTCCAGCATCTGTTTGGCGACCAGGTCGCGTTCACGCTGATCAGCGCCGCAGCGGGCTCGATCCCACGCGATTACACCAGGTTCTCGGACGTCGGCCGTGACGTCGTCGACGCCCGTATCTTCATGGGCATCCACTTCCGCTTCGCCGACACGACCGCCCTGCGACAGGGAAGTCTTGTGGCGGGTTGGACGTTCAGTCATTGCCTGCGCCCGATTGGCGGCGGCAAGGACTAATCGCGGCATCCGACGACAGCCGTCCGCTTGCCTGTCACCTCGGTGGTGACCGGTGAGCGGGTTGACGTTTGTCTCGATGTGGTTGGCGCCTCAGCCTCGTCCGCGCGTCTTGCCGGTCTTTGCCATCGGTATGGCATCGCGCATTTTGGCGGCTTGCGCCTTCGCGCGCCTGACGCGAGGGTCTGAGGGCGGCGGCTTGCGGTGCTTCTTCCCCGGCGCGTCGACCATGCCACCGCTGCGCCCCGTCGGGGCGACCGGCGCGGCCGCTGCGGAGGGCTTCGCCACCGACTGCCCAACCTCCGCGACCTGCGCAAGCTGATCGAGGAGCTGCGCCGCGCCATCGCGCACGCTTGCGATCTGCTTGTTGAGCGTATTGCGATCCACCCAGCTTTCCGCCTTCGTCTGCATGGTGCCCGCGATGCGGCCCAGCTGCTCCGCGAATGCCGCGACGCGCGGGTCAAGCGTGCCGGTCGTTGTCGCTGCTGCAGGCCGCTGCGGCGTCCTTGCAGCCTTCGTGTGTGTCGTGCCGCTCGTGCGTTTGGCCATCTGTCTCCATCCTGCGTGTGTAGCGCTTCAGAAGTGTACTGCACGCGTCGAATCACGGACTGGCGCGCGACCGGCATCCTCCATCGCCACGGCCTATCGAAGAGTCTGAATGACCGCCAGGATGTTGCCTTCAGGGTCCTTGAACCATGCTGCCTTCGCGCCCCCTGCGGTCGTGATGCCATTCACGTCGGTCCCCGGGATGTCGTACTTCTCGAAGGTCACGCCGCGCCGCTCGAGGTCGGCCACTTCCGCTTCGATGTCGTTCACTTCCCAGAACGCCTGACTTGCTTTGGACGTCCCCGCGTTCGGTGTTGGATAGAGGAAACACGCCGTGCCTCCGGCGCATTCGTAGACGACGCCGCCCGTAAGCTCCTCCTTCGGACGGAAGCCCAGCGTCCCCTCGTAGAAGCGTCGCGCGCGCGCGACGTCTGTCGCCGGAATGTACGAATACATCGGAGAATCGTGCAGCATCTCAACCTCTCTACGCAGTTGCATCAAGGATCGTGGTACCGGTATCCCGATCCTACACGGGAGTGACCGCCCGTCACTGGACATGCGGCGTCGGGTGCGGTCTGCCCCGGCGAGTCCCGAGGCACTCACAATCCGGGCGAGTCAACGGTCCGTGGGTTCGACCCCCACCTCCGGCACCGGTGGACCCAGCTGAGGCGCGCCAGCCCTGCCCTGCCGCCGGCGTCCCCGGAACAACCCGCGCCGGATCCACGTTTGGTACAGTGCGCAACGAAGGAGAGTGCAGGTGAGCGGAGAGACACAGGCGATCAAGCATCCGGGGACCGCGGCCGTCCTGAGCGCGATGATTCCCGGCGTCGGCCAGATCTACAACGCCGATTTCCTGCGGGCGATCTTCTGGCTGATCGTCACCCCCGGCCTCTGGATCGGCACCGGCGGGATGTTCGGCTGGGTGTGCCACGTGATTGCGGCGATGACCGCGCATCACCGCGCCGTGGTGAAGAACCGCGCGCTGCG
>JANPJN010000489.1:0-4460 GCA_031425515.1 Acidobacteriota bacterium
GCGCCTGCTCGCGTTCACTTCTCACGTCTGTCACTGCTCCCGGAAATCGAGTCCTGCATGGACGCCGTGGCGCCGGAGGCCCGACCGCACTCGAACGCCATGGTCAGGAGGCCTGCACGGCGCTCGCCAGCCGGGCCGCCAGGGCCACTGCCTCGATCATGCTGGAAGGATCGGCCAGGCCCCTGCCGGCAATGTCGAACGCCGTCCCGTGATCGACCGACGTGCGGATGATGGGTAAGCCGAGCGTCACGTTGACGGCCTTGCCGAACGCGAGGAGCTTGACCGGGATGAGCCCCTGGTCGTGATAGCAGGCGATGACCGCATCGAACTCGCCGCGCACCGCCCGCACGAAGAGCGTATCGGCCGGCAGCGGCCCGGTGATGTCCACGCCGCGCTGCCGTGCGGCGGCAACCGCCGGCGCGAGCACGTCCTGCTCTTCCCGTCCCATGAGCCCGTGCTCCCCCGCGTGCGGGTTGAGCCCGGCGAGCGCGAGCCGGGGGGACGGGATGCCGAAGCGAGGCAGCGCGGCAGCCGCGAGATCGATGACGCCGCCGAGCGTCTCGCAGGTGAGCGCCGCCGGCACGTCTGCCAGCGGGATATGGATTGTGGCCAGGACGACACGGAGGCGCTCGGAATAGAACATCATCGCCACGCGAGGCGCACCCGTGAGGTGGCCGAGCAGATCGGTGTGCCCGAGCCAGGGGAGCCCCGCGGCGGCGAACGCTTCCTTGTGCACGGGCGCCGTGGCCAGCGCATCGATCCGGCCGGCCTGCGCATCGCGCACCGCCTGCACCACCGCATCGTAGGCAGCACGCCCGGCCTCGGCCGACACCTCGCCGCGGCGGAACGCCGCTATCTCTCCTGCGGTATGGGGGCCGTAGAGGACGATGTCGCAGAGCGAGGCCAGGCGGGCGTCGGCTGCCGCCAGAGTGGCGATCTCGGGCCCGATGCCCGCGGGATCGCCGACGGTCAGACCGATGCGCGGCCGGGTCGTCACCTGCATGTGCCGCAGTTGCCAGACGAACAGGTGCCGCATCCTCCGGCGTCCCCACCGGGGCCGGTCGGGTTGCCGCAGGAGCCGCAGCCCCCTTCGTCCGCGCAGCCGCCGTGCGTGACCCCCTTGCCATTCGGGAGCTCGTACCGCAGGCAGCACTTCAGCCGCCCGCACATGCCCGACAGCTTCGAGGGGTTGAGGCTGAGACTCTGCTGCTTCGCCATCCGGATCGACACCGGCTCGAAGGTGTTGAGGAAGGTGGTGCAGCAGAGCGGGCGCCCGCAGGAGCCGTATCCGCCGAGCATCTTCGCCTCGTCGCGGACCCCGATCTGGCGCATCTCGATCCGGATCCTGAAGTGCGCCGCCAGGTCCCGCACGAGCTCCCGGAAGTCCACCCGCCCCTCGGCCGTGTAATAGAAGATCAGGCGGGAGCCGTCGAAGAGCTGCTCGACGCGGGCGAGCTTCATGCCCAGTCCGCGCTCCCGGATTTTCATCAGGCAGATCTGCTGCGCCTCCTGCTCGCGCTGCCGGTGCTTGAGCCTGGTGATGATGTCGTCGTGCGTGGCGCGGCGCACCACGTCCAGTCCCGACTGCGGAGCCGGCACCCGACGTTCGCCGAGCGCGGGGATCGTGCGCGTGACCGTGCCGAGCGCGGGCCCTTCGGACGTATGGACGACCACGGCATCACCGGGAAGCAGCGGTCCGGGGAGCGAGGGGTTGGGCGCAGACGACCCGGCCGGAGCGTCGAACGCCAGTTCCGGAAGGAGAAAGGACTGCGTGCGCCCGACAGACGAGAACTTGACGCTGACGAACGGGCGTATCCCGCCGGAGCTCATGTCGGCCTCTATATGGCGGTGACCCGGACGGCGGCGGCCCCGGCCTCCCTGCGGATGGAAGGGACGGGTGCGCGCCGCAGACGCTAGATCTGAAACGCGATCCAGTCCGCGACGATCTTCGGGCTGGCGTTGCGTTCGAGCGCATGCTGCGCCCGGTCTACCGCGGAAAACGCACGGAGAGCACGCTCGCCATCGAACGATCGCTGGAGCCGCTCGAGGCGCGGCCGGAGATCGGCGTTGGCGAGAGAGCGCTCGTCCGCACGGGAAAGCAGAACACCAAGGTCACGCAGAATCGATGAGAGCGCCTGCAGCCGGCGCGCAAGCGCGTCGCGGTCGCTGGTGCCGCGCCCGGCCCCCCCGAGAGCCTTCGCCCCCTGGAGCCGCCGGTGCGGATCGGTCGAGGCGGCCACCGTTTCGAGCAGCTCCACGGCGGCGTCGCGTGCGTCCACGACCCCCTCGCTGCTGCCCTCCAGCGCCGCGCCGACGCTGCCGTCCGAGAGCGACGCGGCCGCAAAGGCATCCCGTTCGCTGTACTCGTGCGCCCCCATCAGCACGGCCGCCACGTCGGCCGGCGAGAGGCGACCGAACCGCAGCCGCTGGCAGCGCGAGCGCACGGTGGGCAGCAGCACGTCGGGCTTCGAGGTCACCAGCACGAACACGGAGGCTGGCGGCGGCTCCTCCAGCGTCTTCAGCAGCGCGTCCTGTGCCGGCATCACCAGCGCATCGGCAGCGTCGATGATCACCACGCGGCGCCTGCCCTCGAAGGGCCTGTACGCCGTGCGGTCGATCGCCTCACGGACCTGTTCGACCTTGATGGATCCGGTCTCGCCCGGCTCCACGACCAGCACGTCGGCGTGCACGCCGCGCATGATTCGCCTGCACGCCGCGCAGACGCCGCAGGCATCGGGCACGGGGCCATCACCATCGTCTGTCCCGGAGCCGGCGGGAGGCAGCGCCAGGCAGTTGAGCATCTGTGCGAGGGCCATCGCCGTGGCGCGCTTGCCGACCCCTTCGGGTCCGGCAAAGATCAGACTGGGTGGCAGGGATCCCCGCGATGCGGCCCGCGCGAGCAGCTCGTGAATGTGCGCGTGGCCGGTAATGTCCTTGAACGGCATGGGGTGATCGCCCGAATGCTACCACGCACAGCTCAGCCGGCAACGACTGGGGCGCGGCGAGGATTACTCGTCCGACTTCTTCTTGTTGTCGCCCTTGTCCCCCTTGTCTCCCTTGCCGAAAACCTTCGACCAGAAGCCGCGCTTCTTCGCCGGCGGTTCGGCCGTCGTTCCGCCGCGAATTTCATCCGCGGGCGCGCCGGCCGACGCCGGCCGATCCGGAACGCCGCTCGTGCCGGCCCGCTCGGGCGGGAGCCCGGCCTGCTCGGGCGGCAGCGGCACCTCCGGCTTGCCGCCTCCGAACAGCCCCGCAAGCTTGTCCATGAGCGAGGTGGCCGTGTGCAGGGGGCAGATGGTCGTGGGCTGCGTCCCGCTCACGAAATACTCCGTGTAGATCATCGAGCGGGATTCGGTCGCCCCGTCGCGATTGATCACTTCGACGTCGTTGCAGCCCTCGTTCGGGAGCTTGCCCGACACGCGGCAGACGTTCAGGCCCACGACGTTCGGGGGACGGTCGAACCAGGCTGCCTTGTTCCCCTTCGTCGCCGCCTTCATGAAGCCCGCCCACAGCGGCACGGCGAGCTCTCCGGCGTAGCCGTTCGAGATGATGGTCGCCGGCTGATCGAACCCGACCCAGACCCCGGTGACGACGGTCGGGGTGTAGCCGATGAACCAGGCATCGAGGTAGTCGTTGGTCGTGCCGGTCTTGCCCGCGGCCGGCAGGGTGAAGCCCATTTGCCGCGCGCGGTACGCCGTGCCGGCATTGACGACATCGGCCAGCATGCTCGACATGAGGAACGCGGTGGACGGGGTGACGGCGCGGTGGGATTTTCCCTGCTCCGTGTACAGGACCTGCCCGTCGCTGTCCTCGACGCGCCGGATGAGGACCGGCTGCCGGACGATCCCCTCGTCTGCAAAGGCCCCATAGGCGGCGGTGAGGGAGAGCAGCGTGACCTCGCTCGCCCCCAGCGCGAGCGACGGCACGCTTGGCGGCGTGCCCACGTTGAGCTTCTGCGCGTACGACACGGCCTTCGGGATGCCGACGGTGTTGAGCATCTGCACGGCGGCGCGGTTACTCGACGTCCGGAGCGCCGCCCGGATCGTCATCGAGCTGGCGCTCGAGTGTTCGTCTTCGGGAAGCCAGCCCCCCTGCGGCGTCGCGATGGGATCGTTCAGGTTGGAGATGACCGACGCGGGAGAGTACCCGGCTTCGAGCGCCGCCGCGTACACGAACGGCTTGAAGGCCGAGCCCGCCTGCCGTTTCGCCTGAACGGCCCGGTTGAAACGGCTCTCGTTGAAGTCGCGGCCGCCGACCATCGCGCGGACCGCGCCCGTGGACGGATCCATCGCGACCAGCGCCGCCTGCAGGTACGACGCGACGTCCCCTTCCTTCATCGCGGGCTGCTTCGCGCGCGGGACGTAGCGGTAGCCCGGACGCCGCTCGATGTCGGCGAGCGATTTCTCGACCAGCTTCTCCGCGTCCTGCTGCAGCGCAGGGTCGAGTGTGGTGAAGACGCG
>JANPJN010000490.1:0-3332 GCA_031425515.1 Acidobacteriota bacterium
CTGCGCGGCTCCCCCGGGGACGAAAAAGCTGGCCAGCATCGTCACGCCGCCGAGGAAGAAGAACCAGTAGCTCGCCATGTTCAGCTTCGGGAAGGCCATGTCCGGAGCGCCAATCTGGAGCGGCACCACGAAGTTCCCGAATCCTCCGACAGCGAGGGGCACGACCCCGAGGAAGACCATGATGGTGCCGTGCATCGCCCCGAGCTCGTTGTAGAAGTCCGGGAGCATCGTCCCGCCCGGCATGCGCGTCTCGCCGAGGAGGCTGCCGAGCAGCGGCAGCGCGGCGCCAGGGTAGGCCAGCTGCCAGCGCATGAGCATCATCAGCGAAAAGCCGAGCAGGAGGAACAGGAGACCGGTGATGGCGTACTGGATGCCGATGACCTTGTGGTCGACGGAGAACACGTACTTGCGCCAGAAGCCCAGCTCCTCGTGATGGGCCTCGTGCGCGACGTGTGACCCGGGCGCGGCGACCGCTGCTGTCTCACTCATGCGGCTGCTCTCCGAATCGCTACTTCGCGGGGACGGCGAACTTGAAGTTCTGGGTTTTCGTATCGCTGGCGCCAACGGTGATCGAGGCGGTCTGCGTCCCCAGCCGCTCGTGCCAGGCGGTGATCTCGTAGGTCCCCGGGTCGAGGCCCGAGATCGTGAACTTCCCGTCGGTGCTCGTCACCGAGAAGAAAGGATGGCTGAACACGCCGACGTAGGCCTGCATCCATGGGTGGACGTCGCACTTGATCGGGAAGCTGGCCTCCGCCTTGTCGAACGTCACGGTCGCCTCCTTGACCGTCGCCGGCATCGGCCGGTTGAACGGCTTGTTGATCTTCGGAAGCGCGTGGACGTTGTGGACGATGCCGTCGGAGTTGAGAATCTTGTAGGGCTGACCCACCATGAGCCCCACCACGTGCGGCAGATACTGGCAGCCTCTCTGATCGAGGACCGCCGGAGTCTTGGGTGCGGGCCAGGTCTTCCCGGCCGGGAGCCCTTTCGAGACCCAGACCATGACATTCCCCATCGCGTTGCCGGTGCCGAGTGTCAGCATCTCGTTCGGCACGGGGGCCGAATGCTTCTTGGCGCACGCGGGGTCGGCGTCCATGGCGAGCGGTCTGAGCGTCGGCGCCTTCCCGTCGAAAGTGGCGCTTCCGGTGATGGACGAGGCGGCGACAGCGACGCCCGGCCAGACCAACACGGTGACCAGCCCCGTCGCCAGCCACAATCTTTTCGCTGTCACGCGCATGCTCGGCTCCTTGTTTATCGCCTATGGCAAGAGACGCGGATCCATCGTCGGTATCGCGAGTTCTGCAGCGCCGCCCGCGTCGAGTGGGCCGACTCTACACCCAGCCCATCGTCTGCGCAACCTCGATTGTGATCCCCTAGTCCACGTCCGCCAGTTGCGCGAGGATCGCCTCGATGGGCGCCTTGGCGCACATGAACATCGGCGTGTCCCGCTGGGTATACAGGCTTGCCTCGGTGTAGCGCAGCCGCCCCACCAGATCGACGAACTCCTGGGGATAGTCGGAGTCGAACGCGACCACGAAGTCCTGGTCGTCGATGCCGAAGCTGAAGCTCGAGTTCAGGTGGACCCCCTTGAACGGCACCGAAGCGGCGATGTGTTCGTCCATCATTCCCTGCCGCGCGTGAGGGGACAGGCGGTACCACTGCCGCGTCTTCACGAAGGGGTACACGAACAGGAACTTCCCCTGGCCCGGAAGCAGTTCGACGCCCTCTCCGGCGCCCTTCGTCCGGTTGACGTACTCCGACCGGCGCTGCAGCGAAAGGAAGCTGTGCACCTGCGTCAGGTACGCACCCAGCCGCGACCGTCTGACTGCCGCTTCCATCGATTGAAAGGCGAGGGGGTCGAAGGCGATCCGCCAGAGCATGAAGTCGACATCCGCGCGAAGGCCCACGAGTGAGTACGTGCGGATCATCAGGTCGTCGGAAGATTCCCACTTCCGCACCAGTTCGATGAACCCGGACGCGGCCCCTCGCTGCTCGTCAACGGACAGCCGCCGGAACGCCGGGTCGAGCCGGTAGAACGAATAGTTGAGGAACTGGCGGCGCTGCCTGTCCGGGCTCTTGACGGTGACGAGGCCGGCCGGGTCGAGGTCAACGGAGGGGCCGCGGCGCGGCGGCGGATCCGTGCGCTCGGGAGGGGGCTCTGTGCTCATACCTGCCTGGCCGGACGCTGAGGTTACGCCGAACCGGCGCCTGGACGCACTCGCAGCAGGCCTCGCCAGCACGTGAAGCGCCACCGTATGACTCCTGCTGCGGATTGTCAAGCGCAGGTGCGCTGACTGGTGCGCTGACGCCGGGCTACTTGCCGCCGGTGACGTCGATGAAGGTGCCGGTCGAAAACGACGCTTCGTCCGAGAGCAGCCACAGCACCGCGGCGGCGACTTCGTCGGCTGTTCCGCCCCGCTTCATCGGGACGAGCGCCTTGACCCGGTCCACACGATTCGGCTCGCCGCCGCTGGCGTGCATCTCCGTGTAGATGAAGCCCGCTCGCACCGCGTTGACGCGGATGCCTTCTTCAGCCACCTCCCGCGCGAGGCCGATCGTCAGCGTGTCGATCGCACCCTTCGAAGCGGCATAGTCGACATATTCCCCGGGAGAGCCGAGACGGGCGGCAGCAGACGAGAGGTTGACGATGGCCCCGCCGGGGCCGCCGTGCCTGGTGGACAGGCGCCGGACCGCTTCGCCGGCACACAGAAAAGCCCCGACGACGTTGGTCGTGAAAATGCGATGCAGGCGGGAGGCCTCCATCGCGTCAACGCGCATCTGCGCTTCCAGGATGCCGGCGTTGTTCACGAGCGCGGTGAGCGGGCCGAGTCTGCTCGTGCAGAGCTCGAACAGACGCGCCACGTCCGCTTCCACTCCGACATCGGCGGCCACGGCGACGGCCGATCCGCCCGCAGCGTCGATGGCGTTGACGACCGCTTCAGCGGCGTCACGATTCTGTCTGTAGTTGACGCACACGGCGTACCCGCGCGCCGCGGCGAGTCGCGCGGTCGCGGCGCCGATGCCCCGGCTGGCGCCCGTGATGAGAATCACCTTCTGCATGCGGCTTGAATCTCCGTGGAGCGGCCACCCTCAGCCCGGCCGATCACTGGCGCGCCGGGTTCTTCCCCCGTCCCGCGAAGGCCTGCGCGACGCCCACCGCCACGGAGTATGTGTCGGCGTAGGAAATGTTCGATGTCACGGCCACCACGATTCCGTACTCGGGAAACGTCATGAAGGACGCCACCATCCCGCCAAGCGACTCCCCGTCGTGGCCGACCAGGGGCGTCGGGGAGCCTGCCAGCGTCGCGGTCTCGAGGTCCCAGCCAAGACCGTAC
>JANPJN010000491.1:0-1901 GCA_031425515.1 Acidobacteriota bacterium
GCAGAAGGCAGAGGAGCTCAACTCCTTTGCCTTCTGCCTTTTACCTTTGCCTTCCGTGTCCCTCACGCGTTACCATGAGGACACCCCAAGCATGGCCACCAACGCGTTCCGCCTGCACTACCTCGCCAAAGCGGCCGCAGGTGTGCCCCGAGACCTCGTCAATACCTTCGTCAGCGCGAAGATCCACCCCATCCGCCCGACCGTGCTCATCTACAACTGCACCTGGGTCTGCGACGCCAAATGCACAATGTGCAGCAACTGGAAGTGGGGCGATCGCAAGTCGGACATGACGCTCGCGCAGCTCGAGCCGGTGCTCGCCAACCCCTTCTGGGGGGCCGTCGAGAACCTGAACATTTCGGGTGGTGAGCCGACCACGCGGAACGATCTGCCCGAGATGGTGGAGCTCTTCCATCGCCATCTCCCCAGGCTGCGCAAGATCGGGATCAACACGACCGGGCTGACGCCTAAGCGCGCCATCCCGATGCTCACACGGATCGTCGAGTACTGCGCCGCCAACGGCATCCTCATCAGCATCCGCGTCTCGCTCGACGGCATCGGCGACGTCCACGACCAGGTCCGCGCCGTCAAGAAAGGCTTCGACAAGGCCTCGCAGACGATCGAGGCCATGCACGCCCTCTCGAAGAGGCACGACAACTTCCAGTTCGGCATCGCGTCAACGATCTTCGCCACGAACCTGAGCGACGCCGAGAACATCCTCGCGTGGGCCCGCGCCAAGGGTCTGGACGTGGTGTTCAACATGCTCCGCTTCACCGACGCCATGCTCCACAACAAGGAGCTCGAGGAGTCGATCGGCTTCAAGCAGCGCGAAGAAGAATTCATGCGCAAGTTCTTCCTCGACCGCGTCCAGGAAGAGTCCGTGCTCAGCGGTCAGGCGTTCCTCTACCTGCACTACGCCGACATGATCGCCAACGGCTACCAGCGGACGATGCCCTGCCCGTTCCAGTCGCAGGGGTTGCTCCTCAATCCCACTGGCGACCTGCACTACTGCGAGAACTCGGACAAGCTTGGCAACGTGCTCGACGCGTCCGCCGACGCGCTGTACTTCAAGGCCGAAAACCTGCTCCACCGCGAGCACCTGAAGGCGAAGGTGTGCCCCACCTGCCTGAGCCCCTGCCAGGTGAACGTCGGCGCGATGAAGCAGTTCGTCCCGTACGCCCGCTTCCTCAAGCGCGCCTACGCGGTGAAGCGCGACCCGTCGCGGCACCTCGAAACCCTGCCCGTGCCGGAAACGGTGCGCTAGCCGGGCCGCGTGGCTGCCTCGTCTTCCCCGGCGGCCCTCTCCCCCGCCCGCCTCATTCGCATCGCCATCGCCATCGGGCTCACCGCCTACCTCCTCTGGAGGGCCGACCCTGCCGAGGTGCTCCGCGCCGCGAGCCGCGCCGACTGGCGCTGGATCGCGGCGGCGGTCACCCTCCTCTTCGTCGATCGCACCTTGATGGCCTACCGCTGGATGGTGCTGCTGTCGGCCCTCACGCCAGGGTCGCGTCCACCGTTCCGCGCGATCCTGCGGATCTTCTTCGTCAGCACGTTCGTCGGCACGTTCCTGCCGAGTGTCGGAGGCGATCTCTACCGGGCCTACAGCCTGTCGCGCCTGCGCGTCAGCGGGGTGGAGTCCGCCGCATCGGTGCTCATGGACCGTGTCCTCGGCGTCATGTCCATCGTCATCATCGGCATCGCGGCACTCGTGCCGGGCCCTGACGCCGCGCGCAATCCCTGGATCCTGCTGACGCTGGGGCTCGCATCGATCGGATGCCTCGTCGCCTCGCTCGCGGTGTTCAGCGACCGCGCCGCACTCGCCGGCCAGGCCGCGGCAGCCTGGCTGCCCGGTGCCCGCGCGCGCCGCCTCGCGGCCGGGCTCCTGGATGCCGTGCGCCGCTACG
>JANPJN010000492.1:0-6427 GCA_031425515.1 Acidobacteriota bacterium
GTAGGTTTTGGTCATGACGAGTGCGTTGAACGTGAAAGCCGATGGTGCCCTGGACTTCCTGGCTCTGGGGGCGCTGATTCATCGTCTCGACCCGGGTCCGGTGCCATTCCGCAAGGCGATGTCGTGCGCCATCCATGTGAGTGGAGGAGAGTTCAACACTGCGGCGAATCTGTCGGACTGCTTCGGGATGCGGACGGGCATCGCGACCGCGATGGTGGCGTACCCGATCGGCGAGCTCATCGCGTCGCGCGTGCGCGCGATGGGGGTGACCCCCTTCTACAAGATGTTTCAGCACGACGGCGCCTGGGGCCCGAACATGGCGACGGTTTACAGCGACCGTGGTCACGGTGTCCGCCCGCCGATCGTGTTCTATAACCGGAGCAACGAGGCGGCCGCGCTGCTCGAGCCCGGGGATTTCGACTGGGACGCCATTTTCAGGGGCGGGGTCCGCTGGTTCCACAGCGGCGGGATTTTCGCGTCGCTGTCGGAAACTGCCGCCGAGCTGATCATCGAAGGGATGCAGGCCGCGCGGAAGCACGGGGCCGTGGTCTCGTTCGATCTGAATTACCGCGAGAAGCTGTGGGGGGCGTCCGGCGGAAGCGCGCGCGCGATCGCCGTCCTCGCACGTATCGTCGAGCACGTGGACGTCCTCGTGGGGAACGAGGAGGATCTGCAGAAGGGGCTTGGCATCCGCGGGCCCGAGGTGGCAGCGAAGTCGACGCTCGACCCGTCCACGTTCATCGACATGATCGAGCGCGTACTCGAAAAATATCCGCGGATGAAGGTGGTCGCGACGACGTTGCGGGAGGTGCACTCGACGAATCGGCATGGGTGGGGCGCCGTGGCGTGGATCAACGGGGAAGCCTGCGTTGCCCCGACGTGCGAGGTGGATGTGTATGACCGCGTGGGCGGGGGAGACGGCTTTGCGTCGGGGTTGATCTACGGGCTGATGTCCGGTGCGACGCCGCAGGAAGCCGTCCGCCTCGGGTGGGCGCACGGCGCGCTGGTCGCGACGTTCCCGGGCGACACCACCATGGCCACCGTCGAGCAGGTCCGCGCCTTCGCGAGCGGCGGCTCCGCCCGTATCCAGCGCTAGGGGGAGTGTCCCCCTACGAAGGTGAAGATGTCGGCGTCCTCGGCGATCATTTTCGAGACGGGCTTGCCGGCGCCGTGGCCGGCGTGCGTTTCCACCCGGATCAACACCGGGGCGGGTCCTCCGGCCGCCTGGAGGCGCGCGGCGAACTTCTTCGCCATACCGGGCGCGACCCGGTCGTCGGTGTCGGCGGTGGTGACGAGAATCGGCGGATAAGACACACCGTCCCGCACCTGATGCAGGGGCGAATAGCGATACAGGTACGGGAACTGCGACGCATCCTCCGCGCAGCCGTACTCTGACGTCCAGAACCGCCCCACCGTGAACAGGTGGTAGCGGAGCATGTCCACGACCGGCACCCGGCACACCACCGCGCCGAACAAGTCCGGGCGCTGCACCATGACGGCCGCCGTCAGCAGCCCGCCGTTGCTCCCCCCCTCGATCGCGATCCGCTCCGGACGCGAATAGCCGGTGCCGATCAGCCACTCCGCCGCGGCAATGAAGTCATCGAACACGTTCTGCTTGCGCTCGAACATGCCCGCCTCGTGCCACGCTTCGCCGTACTCGCCCCCTCCCCGCAGATTCGCGACCGCATAGAGGCCGCCCGCGTCGAGGAGCACGAAGTTGGCCGGATCAAAGGACGGTGTCAGGCTGATGTTGAACCCGCCATACCCCGTCAGCAGAACGGGACGGTTTCCGTCGCGCGGCATGTCCGCCCGATGCACCAGGAACATCGAGATGCGGGTCCCGTCCTTCGACGGATACCACACCTGTTCGATCTGATACCGCCCAGGATCCACCAGCGGATGCGCAGCCCCCCCGCCCGGCATACCGACGGGGGATGGCGCCAGCGTCCGGCTGCCGAAGTCGTACCGGAAGCCGGCCGGGGCATACGTGAACGAGGTGAACCCGATGAACATCTCGGCGTCTCCAGGACGTCCGGTGATGCCGGTGATCGACCCCAGCGCGGGCAGCTCAATCCCTCCCGCGGCCTGTCCCCCGAGGTCGAACAGGCGGATCCGGTCGCTCGCATCGTGCAGGTACGACACCACGAGCGAGTGATGGACGACGAGGGCCGCCGACAACTTGTCGTCACACTCAGGAATGACCTCGGTGACGCCGGCGCCCGGGTCGGCCGGATCGATCGACACGACTCGCCCGCGCGGCGCGCGGTCATCGGTCCGGAAGAGCAGCCGCGACCCTGCCGCTTCGATGAAGCTCCACGCGGCGCCATAGCCGGTGACGATCGGCACCGGCACCGGAGCGCCGTCAGCACGGCGGTCGATGACGTACACCTCGCTGCGATCGCTCGAGCCGCGGTATGCCGTAATGACGACCCACCGATCGTCGTCGCTGACCTCCACGCCGAACACCGTCTCGCGCTCGTCGCGCTTCTCGAAGATCAGCCGGTCGTTCTCCTGGCGATCCCCCAGTCGATGGAAATGGACGCGATTGAAGTAGTGCTCGTCCCCCGCGGCGACGCTGCCCGCCGCCGGAAACCTCGTATAGAAAAACCCCTCCCCCGAGCGCACCCAGGCGATGGACACGAACTTCACCCACTCGAGGCGGTCCTCGCGGTCCTGCCCCGAGGCGATGTCCCGCACGAACAGCGTCTGCCGATCGCTGCCGCTCTCGGAGAGCGCGTAGGCCAGCAGCGTTCCGGTGTCGTCTGGCGCCACAGCCGTCAGCGCGACCGGGCCATCCGCTCGTTGCTGATTCGGATCGATGAGCACGCGCGGAGCGGCGCCCGCGTGCTCCTGCACGTAGAGCACGGGCTGATCCTGCAGACCGGTGTTGTGGGTGAAGAAAAATCGCCCGCCGCGCTGGAACGGTACGCCGGTGCGCGGATAGTCGTACAGCCGGGTCAGCCGGTCGACCAGACGGTCCCGGACCGGGCCATCGAGCTGCGATCGGGTCAGCGCGTTCTGCGCGTCGACCCACGCGCGCGTTCGCGGATCATCGGCGTCTTCGAGCCACCGGTACGGATCGGCCACCCGCACGCCGTGGTAGTCGTCTGCGACGTCGGACGCCGGCGACGCGGGATACGGCAGGCGTGGCATGACCCTCGACCCGGAACCGTGCGAGCCGTCCGCCACCTAGAACTGCAGGCGCGCCGCCAGCTGAAACCGCCGCGGAGAGTAATACGCGCGCGGCTGCCCGAACTGCGAGTTGTGCACGCTCGGCTGGAAGTCGTATCCCGTCTGCCGGTCGAACACGTTGAACAGATCCCCCGCGAGCTGGAGGTTGAGCCTCGGCGCCAGGCGCACGTTCTGGGTGTAGTTGAGGTCCAGCTGCCAGTGCGCCGGCCCGCGCCGCGCGCCCGCCGATTCGGCATACCGGTCGGTGTCGCTCGTGCTGGTCGTCAGGGCGATGTAGGGCTCGTAGCTCCAGGCTTCCCACGGCTGCCCCGACTGTGCGACGGCGAACGCGCCGGCGCTGGCGTTCCACGGCAGCGCGCGATACCCGTACAACTTCAACTGATGCGGACGGTCGCCGCGCAGGATTCCATCCTTTCGGTCCCACAACTGCCGCCCCGCATCGTCGGCGATGTTGGACGAGCCGATGAAGATGTTGTCGTCGTTGGCGGTCGAGGAGTTGTCCTGGTCGAAGTTGCCGCGGTAACGGCTGAACGTGTAGGACCCGCGCACGAACGACTGGCCCCCGCGCCACTCGGACTCCAGCGTCGCCTCGTAGTACTTCGTATACGCATCATCGAGCTCGGCGATGACGAACGTGGCCCCCGTCGCCGTGACGCCGAGCGGCGCGAGCTTCGCCGCGAGATCGGGGATATACAGATCCCTCGGGATCCCGGGCGGGGGATTGAACGCGACCCGTGCGTTGTTGTTCGTGTCTTCCCAGAAATGGCCCGCCTCGCGGTATCTGCCGTAGAGCCGAGCCGTCCAGCGGGGACTCAGTTGCCGAGCGGTGCCAAGCACGAACTCGTTGACGCCCCGCGGCGTCAGGTCGTCGGCAAACAGCTTGCCGGTTGACGACCCGGCCGGCACCGACGCGAACAGCACACCGTTGGCGTCGAAGTGAGCGTCGATGAATGTCCCAATCAGATTGCGGTCCCACGACGCCGCGCGGGGCAGCGAGCTCGCCGCGGGGTTGTACTTCGCGTAACTCGCGAACATCGTGTCCTTGCCGTTGTACGCCCAGGTCGCGCCGACCCTCGGCTGGAGCATCCTGTGGAACGGCACCTCGTACATGTTGTATTCGTTGCCGGGCGCCGCGACGTAGCCTGACGGCGCCGAGCCGTCCTCCCGGAGCCCCTGGCCGTAGAGCGTGTCGCGGCTCGCGAGCAGCCCCACGTTGAAGGTCCACGCCTTCCACCGGATCGCGTCGTTGATCTCCAGGCTGTGGGACCCGTATCTCGACTTGATGGGCGCGGCGGCGCCGGTCGTCTGCTGCTGGAACCGCGCGGTGTAGTACGCCGCCTGACCCGTTCCCGCGATGGGTGCGAGCCGCCCGCCCGGCACCGAGATCTGCCCCCATCCGTTCGACCTTCGGACGAGGTCTTCCGAGTCGAAGTACATCTGATAGCCGGCATGCAGCTCGTGGGTGACGGCCGAGCCGAGGACCATGTTCCAGGCCGCCTGGCCGCCCGTGCGATAGAAGGACTGCTCGTTGAACTGCGACGCGAAGCCCGCGATCCCGCCGCCCACTCTCGCCCCGTTCGTGATGAAGCCGTAGCGGTCGATGATCGGCTGCACGAAGGTGTTGAACGCCGTCTGACCCGCCACGAGCGACGGCACCGTCAGGCGGCCGAGGGTGTCGAGGCTGGCGATATCGAGCCGCGTGCCCGGTGTCGTATTGATCACCACGGTCGCAATCCGGTCGGGCTGTCCGATCGACTCGTTGGCGAACCGGGTGAACTTGAACGTCGCATGGCTCCGGGGGCCCACGATCCAGGATCCTTCGAGCGTGGCGATCTTCTGGCGCACATCGGTCCCGGATCCGCTCGTCGGCCCGGCATTCGCCTCGAACAGGTCGCTCGTGTCCTCGCGCTTCGAGTCGCGATAGCTGCCGTTGATGAGCACGTTGTGCGTCGGCGTGAACGTCAGCTTGCCGAACCCTTCATTTCTCGTGCTCTCGTACTTCGGCAGCTCGCCGTAGTTGTTCGCCCGGTTGTCGCGCGTGCTGTCCGGACGATAGTACGAGCCGTAGAAGTACAGCCGTTCGGGCACGATCCGCCCACCGGCATTCGCGACGAGCCAGCCGCGATCCTGCTCGTAGCGGGACTGCGATCCGGTCGTGAGGGGGGCCGACATGTCGGCGGTCTGAACCTGATAGCTGAGCTGTCCGCTGAGCTTCGAGGTACCCGACTTGCTCACCGAATCGATCGTGAACCCGCCCGAGCGATCGAAATCCACTGCGCGCGCGCCCCCCTTGGTCGTCGTCACCTGCGCGACGTCGTGCGACGCGGGCTCGGCAGACAGCGTGCCGAAGAGCGGCAGCGTCACGTTGACCCCGTCGAACTGATACACGTTGTCCTGCCCGCTGCCTCCGGCACTCGGCCCGCGGACCAGGTCCTGCGTGACCTGCACGCCGGGGATGAGCCTGAGCAGATCGCGGTACTCCTGCCCGACCGGCAGCGACATGATCTGCTGGTTGGACAGCCCGCTCTTGATCGACGCGGTGTCGCGCTCGATGAGCGAGGCCGAGGCCGTTACCGTGACGTTCTCCGACACGCCCGCAATGCCGAGCGTCGCATCGACCGGCGTGTCCTGCGACAGCTGGACGAACGCCTCGCGAGTCACGACCTGCATGCCCGACAACTCGAACTTGAGCGTGTAGGTACCGGGGGGCAGCGCCGGCAGCCGGTACTCGCCGTTGCCGTCTGTCACGGTCTCCCGGGGACCCGGCAGGACCTCGGACCTCGCCTCGACCGTCACACCGGGAAGCACGGCCCCGCCGCTGTCCACCACCTTGCCGGTCACGCCGCCCGTCTGCTGTGCAGCGGCAGGCGCCGCCACGGTCAGACAGAGAGCGAAGACGCTGAACAGGATCGCTTTCACACGCATGCCGGCCTCCCCGATCGTTATCGAATACCGATGCGCGATGCTAACACGAGGCTCCCGCCCGACTGGCTCGACGGGACCCTGTTCATCGCGCGCGGCCGCGGGCTCACTGCCGCGAGATGTACTGCGCGTACGCGGCGGCACCCAGCAGGCCGGTATCCGCGTGCAGGATCACCGACACCGGAATCGCGGCGACCAGATCAGCCATCGGCGCCTTGGCCAGGAAGGCCGCCATGAACGCCCCCCGCTGCAGCGCCGGCAGGATCTTCGGCGCGATGCCCCCGCCGATGTACACCCCCGCCGTCGCCACGGC
>JANPJN010000493.1:0-2096 GCA_031425515.1 Acidobacteriota bacterium
GAACTGCTCCTCGAAGTCGATCAGGTTCTCGTCCATGCTGCGACGCTGGTTGCGTCCGACGAAGCCGCAGACGGCATTGACGCCGAGCAGCGCGGCCGCCTCGAAGACGCGCAGCATGAAGTCATGCTTCTTTTTTCGCACCGCGGGATCGTGATGGAGCAGGTTGTCGAAGTAGCCGAGCTCCGAGATGCCGATGCCGTTCCGGTCGAGCGAGGCCCGCACGCGCCGGGTCCGTTCCTTGTCGAAGGGCTTGCGCAAATCCAGCGTGTTCGCCACCGGATCGAGCTGCGCCTCGAGCGGCACGTCGCTCTCCGTCGGATGGAGCGCCGCGGCGAGCTGGATGTGGTTCGCCCCGAGCTCCTTCGCAAACTCCACCCACTCCTCGATGGCCCGATCGGGATCGGGGTCCCGCACGTCACGCGGCGTCAGCTCCTGCAGCGCCGCCGTCAGGATGCCGATCTTCATGAACTTCGGTTCGAACGGTTGAATTTTCATAACGTGTGACGTCCCTAGTACGCAACCCTGGTCCACGCGGACCCGTTCCGCGCGCTGTCGAGAATGGCTTCCACGATGCAGTTCGCCCGATACCCGTCGTCGAAGGTCGCAAACGCCGGCGGATGCGCGTCCGAAGGCTTCTTGCCGGCGGCGATGAAGCCGTAGATGTCGCGCATCACGTTGCAGAAGGCGTCGGCCCAGGCCTCCTGGTGCCCACCGGGCAGATGCGCGTAGCGCGCCGCGTCGCTGTCGAGCAGCGAGGGATCCTTCGCGAGCACCTCATTCGCCTTGTCGCGGCGTCCGATCCACAGCGAGTTCTGCGTCTCCTGATGCCAGCGCAGCGACGCCGTCGCGCCGCAGATCTCGAGCTGCAGGTCGTTCTTGTGGCCGGCGCACACCTGGCCGACCGAGAAGCTGCCCTTCGCGCCATTGTCGAACCGGAGCAGGACCGACGCGAGGTCCTCGACCTTCACGTCCACCTCCTCGACCCCCTGGTCCCCACCGGCGGCGGCGAACGCTTCGCGCGAGCCCTTCGGCTTCTTGCGCTTCGGGATCACCGTCGTGATGTCGCCGAGCACGTGCGTGATCCGGAGGCCGCTGACGTGCTGCGCCAGATCGCACCAGTGCGATCCGATGTCGCCAAGCGCCGAGGACGCGCCACCCTTCTCGGGCTCGAGCCGCCAGGAATAGTCGGTGTCTTTCAGCAGCCAGTCCTGCAGGTAGTGCCCCACGAGGAAGTTGGGTTTGCCGATGTCCCCGCGCGCGATGGCGTTCCGGGCCTGCTGCACGAGTGGATTCCCACGGTAGTTGAAAGTGACGGCATGGACGATGCCCGCTTTCGTCGCCTGGTCGAGCAGCTGCTTTGCCTCCGCGGCCGTCATCGCGAGCGGCTTGTCGGAGATGACGTGCTTCCCCTTCGCGATCGCCGCCGCATTGACGGGATAGTGGAGGTAGTTCGGCGTCGCGTTGTGCACGACCTGAATCTCGGGATCGTCCAGCAGCGCCTCGTAGCTGCCGTACGCCTTCCGCGCGCCGAGCGCCTCGGCCTTCTTCTCCGCCGACGCCTGGCTGCTGCCCGCTACGCCAATGACGTCAACGTAGCCGAGCCGCCGCACCGCGTCGATATGGTGGGGCCCGACAAACCCTGCACCGACGATCCCCATGCCAATCCGTTTCACGTCAGATCCTCCATCAGCTTCCAGCTACCAGCTTCCCGCTTCCAGCTCTCGTTTCCAGATCACCGGGCAGCCTCGCGGGTCAGCATACCGTTTGACCGCCGCCGCCCGCCAGTTCAGGGGCAGCACCACGGGCGCCGTCCATCCACCGGCACCCGCTGCGGGATCGACGCGGGCTCAGACGCCCGGGCGGTAGATCCGCAACCGCTGAATGGACCACGACGGCGCGCCGTCGGGCGCGCCGGTCTGCGTGATCTTCACGAACTTCGCCTGCACGGGCGCGAACCTGATCGCAGTACTCGGTCCGCTGCCGGACCCGCCCGCCGCGCGCGTCCACGTCGTGCCGTCGGTGGACACCTCGACGACGAACTCGCGGGGATACCCGGACGTCGGTGGCGCGGCACCTGCGCCGCGCCCGCCCCCCGA
>JANPJN010000494.1:0-2237 GCA_031425515.1 Acidobacteriota bacterium
GGGCAACCGGCTCGTGCAGTCGCCGTTGGGGCACTCGTTCGCGTCGAAGCAGCCGACGTAGCCGTTACCCGCGAAATCCTCGGGGCAGGCGCCGCAGGTCCGCGAGCCGGGCGTGTTCTGGCACGCGGCCAGCTTGTTACACCCGCCGTTGCGCACCGCGCACTCGTTGACGTCCACGCACTTGTCGGGCGACCCGGTAAACCCCGGGGGGCACATGCCGTCCTTTGCCGCGGCCGTCGCGGGGCCCGCGCCCTGTCCAGCCGTAGAGCCCCCGGCCAGCCCGGACACGCCCGCGAGGGCCATCACGAGCGCGATACCGATGAGCGACTGGGTGATCCAGCGGGGCGGCGTCAGTTTCAGCATGGATAAATGATAAACGGGAACGTCGGCCGCCGCAATCACGCCGGGAGCTGAGCCTGCGAGCTGGGCCGCTGATCAGATCCCGACCCGGCACGGGACCCCGATCCGCGGCGTGCGTGCCTGTCCGTGCACCCGATGGACGACGGGCACCCGACCGCTTGTGAATAACGCGTATTAGAGTCGCTCGGACTCATAGATATGGCGCAGCGCGCCATAGATCCGTCGGTACTGCGTGTAGCGCTCGTCGAGGACGCGCGCGGCGTCGGGCCGGAACGTCGTCACCTCGGCCGTATGCACGACCGCATCGCACGCCTCGTCCACCGACGTCCAGTAGCCGGCGCCGACGCCTGCCAGCAGCGCCGCTCCGTATCCCGCACCCTCTTCCGTCTCCACCGTCTCCACGTCGCGGCCGTACACGTCGGCCTGAATCTGACGCCAGACCCCCGACCGCGCCCCGCCACCCCCGAGCCGCACCCGATCGACCGGGAGACGGAGCTCGCCGAAAATGGTGAACGAGTCGCGAAGGCTGAACGCGACTCCCTCGAGCACGGCACGGACGACGTGGGCGCGTGTGTGGCTCGCCGCCAGGCCGAGCAGCGCGCCGCGGACGTTGGGATCGCGATGCGGCGTGCGTTCGCCCATGAGATACGGCGCCCACAACACCCCTTCCGCACCGGGCGGGACGGACGCGGAGCCCGCGACCATCTCCTCGTACGCGGCGTCGCCGCCGGCCGTGAGACCGTACTGATCGCGCAGCCACCGCAGCGAGAGGCCCGCCGCCTGCGTGACGCCCATCACATGCCAGCGATCGGGGATCGCGTGACAGAACGTGTGCAGCCGTCCGCCGGGATCGAAGAACGGCTTGTCGGTCGCGGCAAAGACGACGCCCGAGGTGCCAAGCGTCGCGCTGACCGTGCCCGGTCGCGTGATGCCCATGCCGACGGCGCCTCCTGCCTGATCGCCCGCCCCGGCGACAATCGGGGTGCCGGCCGGGATCCCGGTGGCCGCGGCGCCGGCATCGGACACCCGCGCGCAGACCTCTGGTGATTCGAAGAGCGCCGGGAGGATCGACGCGTCCATCCTGACGGCGTCCATCATCTCCTGCGACCAGCGGCGCCGGACGACGTCGAGCATCAGGGTGCCGGAGGCGTCGGCAACATCAATCGCGAACTCGCCGCTGAGGCGATAGCGGATGTAGTCCTTCGGGAGGAGTACATGCCGGACGCGCGCCCAGATGGCCGGCTCGTGGGTCCGCACCCACAGCAGCTTGGTGAGCGTGAAATTGGTGAGCGCGGGATTGGCGGTCAGTTCGAGCAGCCGCGTGGCGCCGACCTCGCGATCGAGCCAGCGGCACTCCTGCTCGGTGCGCTGATCGCACCAGATGATGGCCGGCCGCAGCACCGTCCCGCGCTCGTCGAGCAACACGGCGCCGTGCATCTGGCCCGAGAGCCCGACCGCCGCAATGGAGGCCGGCGCGACGCCCGTCCGGGCCAGCAGCGCCCGCACCGCTTCCTGGGAGGCGCGCCACCAGTCGTCCGGGTCCTGTTCGGCCCAGGCCGCCTGCGGCGATCGGAACGGCGCATGATCCGCCGTGCTCGATCCGATCAGCCGTCCGTCTTCCGACAGCAGCAGCGCGCGCGATCCGCTCGTTCCGACGTCAATTCCGAGGACAGGCATGGTCAGCTCTCAGCTCTCAGCTTTCAGCTCTCAGCTTTCAGTGTCCCGCGCCGGGTGTCAGCCAGCGCATCGGCATGCAGGCGCTCACTCGGCTGAGAGCTGACGGCTGATAGCTGACAGCTGTCCCTCACCTCACCCCCAGCAGCACTTCGATCGTCAGCTGATCGAGCCGCTCGTAGCCGAGACCGCGGCTGGCGATC
>JANPJN010000495.1:0-2196 GCA_031425515.1 Acidobacteriota bacterium
TACAGATACTTCGAGCCGCCCGCGTCGATGCCGTCGGCGTAGCCGAACGGCGTCGCATCAGCGGCCTGCTCGAGCGACACCGTCATCGACTCCATGACGGGGTGATCGGCGCCGCCGACGTTCACGACATAGCTGACCGGAAAGGCGGAGACCCGCTGGCGATGGCTCCGGGCGATCGTCGTGCGGTCCGCGCGCACCTCGTTCCACCGGAGCGTGACGTCCACGGCCGCCGGCGTGTCGCTGGGCGGACGATGATTGACCTCCATCCGTGCCGAATAGAGGCCCGTCGCGCGCGTGGAGTCTCCATTCGTGTTGTGCATCAGGTACTTGAAGAGTACGGAGCGTACGCCGGGCGGGATGTCGGTGAGCGTCTCGTAGTGGATGACGTCGTACGGCTTGCTGACATCGCTCAGACGGTAGGAGCGGATCCACGTGGCGCCGCCGTCGAAGGAGTGCAGGAAGTCGATGTAGGACCCGGTCTTGTAGTTGTGCAGACGCCCGCCGTACACGACGCGCGTGATGTCGGTGGGCGCCTCCAGCCGGTATGTCAGGGAGGCATCCTGCGTGAGCACGGCCGGGTACGCGACCGCTGTGTACTTGCGGGGGACCGAGATCGGCTGTGATGCGATGTTGCTGAAGGCGTGGACGTCCTTCTTCCACAGGTCGGCTCGAAGATCGGGCCACAGCACCATCGTGTCGGACTGGTCGCCGAGGGTGACGAAGACTTCGTTGCGACCGACTTTCAGCGCGGGCAGCGCCTTGATGTTCACCTGCGTGAGCGTGGTGATGGTCAGCCCGGTGAGGACGATGCCCTCGGGAGTGGCGGTGTCGGCGGACATCTGGATCCGGATGAGGACGTCGTAGGCCGCGCTGACCTCCGCGCGCAGCCGGACGGTGAACGGTACGGACGGGCCGACAGTGGCGGGCAGGCTTCCCACGACGGTCCACGTGATGCCCTCGTTCACGCTCACCGAGATGGTGGCCTGGGCGAGCGGATCCATCCGCGAGAACGTCGCGTCGAGCGTTTGCGAGGTGATGGCGTTTGCGGCCTGGACCTTGTAGACCACCTCCGACGGCATTCCACCGACTCCGGGCCGCAGCCCACCCGTTCCGTCGGCCACGGTGTTCGTGGAGCTGTACGCGGCCCGGGCCCAGTTGTCAGGCGTCAGCTGCGGGCTGAAGGTCCAGCGGCCGTTGCCGCGCAGGCCGAACTTGTTCGGAGAATCGATCTCGACCGTCTGCGCCGGATTCGGCGACGCGATCTTCTCGCTGCCCACCCAGTACTCCGGCGTCGTGCCGAGCTGTTTGTAGTAGCGCGTGTAGGTCTCGTCCTCCCGCAGGTTGAGGACGTAGCGGTGGCCCGCGTCCCAGTTGTAGTAGTAGTCGCGGTACTTCAGCCCGGAAGAGCAGAAAGCCGCGGTCAGACCTCCAAGCACGCTCCCGTCGGTCGGATTGATGATGTCAGCGAGAGGGCGATTCGTATCCGAGCCGGTAAGGAACCCTCCGGGACTGGACGAATAGAGGCTCCGCTCGCGCACGAGGCGCGCGGACTCGGCGGCCGCTTCCTGCACCGTCGCCAGCGTCACCCCGTCGTCTCTCGTCACCAGGTTCGACATCGAACTGTCCACCATGTGGAACGAGCCGTCGTACTCGACCGCAGAGACTGTGTGATTGCAGATGTCCCAGTACTGGTGCCGGAGGCCGAGGGCTTCATAGAGCGACTGGTTGATCCCCGTGACCGTGCTGCACATCGTGAAGCCATAGTCCGCGAAGTTGCGGATGGGATCCGTGAGCTCGAATCCATGGAGGACCATCGGCACCGTCTGCCGCTTGAGGATGTGGCTCCAGTAGAAGAGCGCCCAGACCTTCTCCTGGCTCGTCGCCCAGCGCGACGTCATGCTGCTCACGAAGCGGGGGAGGTCGGTGAGGTCGGGGGATGAGTCGGTCGCCACCTGGAGGTTGAACGTCGCCGCGCCAGGGGCGGACGAGGCCGGCATCGCCGGCGGAGCGTCGAGGAGCGAGCCCGCGCCCTGCTGTTCTGCGGGTGCGCCCGCGCGCGAGAGCGAGAAGCTGTCCGGTGCGGCCAAGGCCAGCATGCCCCGCGACTGAACCGCCGATGCCGGGGCGTCCTCTGGCGATGATTCAAGCGGTGTCGCGAGCGCGTTGATGGCCTGTACCCACTCGGCTGCGGTGGCG
>JANPJN010000496.1:0-9383 GCA_031425515.1 Acidobacteriota bacterium
TACCGCCGCAAGCCGCTGTCGAAAGTCGTGGGGGAAATCCGCCGTATCAAGGAGCTCTGGGGCGACAACGCCTTCTTCGAGCTCGCCGACGACAACTCGTTCGCCAACCGGCATTGGGCGCGCGAGTTCCTCACCGCCATCCAGGATCTCGATCTCCGGTGGTTCACCGAGACGGACATCTCCATCGCGGACGACGACGATCTGCTGCGCCTGCTGGCGAAGAGCGGCTGCCGCCAGGTGCTCATCGGTCTGGAATCGGTGACGCCCGGCACGCTCGATGGCATCGACCGCGCCAACTGGAAGCTGAAGCGCCTCAACCAGTACGCCGACTCCATCAAGAAGATCCAGTCGCACGGCGTCACGGTCAACGGCTGCTTCATCGTCGGCAACGACGGCGACGACAAGGGCGTCTTCGAAACGCTGCGGACCTTCATCGAGAAGAGCGAGCTGCTCGAGGCGCAGGTGACGATCCTCACCCCGTTCCCCGGTACGCACCTGCTGCGGCGGCTCGAGGCCGAAGGGCGGCTGCTCTACGACCGGTTCTGGGACAAGTGCACGTTGTTCGACCTCGTCTTCGAGCCGAAGCAGATGACGCCCGACGAGCTGATCGAGGGGCACACCTGGCTGATGACGCAGATTTACAACAAGGAGCAGTACACGCGGCGCAAGCGGCACTACGTGAACATCATGAAGGAAAAGCAGCTGCCGTGGTACCAGGGCGAGCGGGAAGCACTCGAGTTCTTCCGCTGACGATCGCCTCTGCCCGGACCGCCTGATCCGGCCCGACGACGCCCTGCGCGGGATTAGCGCGGGCCGTCGTCCGCGTCAGTCGGACGACGGTTCGTCGCCGCGCGGGCTGACGGCCGGGAGCGCGTCCGCGAGATAGAGCTGACGGCATTCGGTGCGTCGCACTTTGCCGCTCGTCGTTCGCGGGATGCCTCCCGCCGGCACGAGCCGGAGATCGTCGGGACCGAAGAGAAAGGCGGCGTGGCAGCGTTCGCGGATCGCCCGCGACAGCACGTCCAGCAGCGACGGATCCCTCAGCTTCGTCTCGGCGACGACGACCACGCGGTCTTCTCCGCCGATGACCACCCCAAAGACGACGACCCCCGCGCGAAGCACGCCGTCGGCGGCGGCAATCGCCATCTCGATGTCGGCGGGATAGTAGTTGCGTCCGCGCCTGATGATGACGTCCTTGAGGCGGCTGGTGAGGTAGAGCCGACCATCCGCCAGGTAGCCCAGATCCCCGGTGTGCAGCCAGCCTCCGCGCAGCGCATCGCGCGTTTCATCCGGACGCCGGTAGTAGCCCTCCATCACCGACGGACCACGCACGCCCACTTCGCCGACCACCCGTTCCGGGCACGGACGATCGTCGGGGTCGAGAATGCGGAGGTCCTGCGTCGGCAGCGGTGGGCCGACCGAGACGAAGCGGCGGGTGCGCGGGCCCTGCACCGCCGGGACGGCGCGTCCCGTGCCCTCGAGCGCCTCCGCGTCCACGACGTCCACCACCGGATCTCCCTCGTCCGCGAACGTTACCGCGAGCGCGCTTTCGGCCAGGCCGTAGACCGGCCTCACCACGCCGCGCCGGAGCCCCAGGCCCGCGAACTTCTCCTCGAAGGCCGCGATGGCCGCGGCATCGACCGGCTCCGCGCCGTTCAGCACGGTCCTCAGGCTGGCGAGGGACACACCCGCCAGCTCTTCGATCGGCGCGTGGCGGACGACGTGCCCGAACGCGAAGTTGGGCGCGAGCGTAATCGTGCCCCGGCAGAGGCCAATGGCGCGCAGCCAGGTGGCGGGCTCCTTGATGAAGAGCGCGGTGGGCATCAGCAACAGAGGGACGCGGCTGTAGAGCGCCGTGAGGAGAGCGCCGATGAGCCCCATGTCGTGATAGAGCGGCAGCCAGCTCACGCCGATCGAGTCTTCGCGCGCGATGGCGCCGGCGATGATGGACATGTTGGCCACCACGTTGGCGTGCGTGAGCGCGACCCCCTTTGGCCGGCTGGTGCTCCCGGATGTGTACTGGATCAGCGCGAGCGCGCCGGGATCGGCACGCGAGCGCAGCGACGGCCCTGGCGCCGCAGGGGCTTCGGCGTCGAGCGGGGCCTCGGCCTCCAGAGAGCCCTCCGCGTCCAGCACCTGCAGGGGACGAGCGGCGTCGGCGACGCACGCCTGCAGCGCGGGCACGTAGCGGCTCGTCGTGAGCACCGTCGAGGCGTGGGCGTCCGCGGCAATGCCCGTGATGAGCCCCCGATACCAGTCCAGGCGCGTGAGCTTGACGGAAGCCGGCGGAGCGACCGGGACCGGGACGCCCCCTGCCGCCAGGATCCCGAAGAACCCTGTCATGAACGCGGCCGACGTGGGGGCGACGAGGAGTACGGGCTCGCCAGCCGCGGGTCTGGCCGTGGCCGCCAGTCGTGCGGCCTGCGCGAGGGCGCCCTGCCAGAGGGCCGACCACGTCAGGGCGTCCGCCGTGCGTCCATCCGCCGAGAGGAACAGGGCCGGGTGGTCCGGGTATCGGGCGGCAGGTCCGGACAGGATCTCGAGCAGCGTGCTGGCCCGCGGAGCCTCCCACAGCCCGGGCGGTCGCTGCGCTCCCCAGGATCCCTCCGTCGCCCCAGGCGACGCCATCGTCAACGCGGCTCGGGCGCCGGAACGGAAGGGGATCCCGGCTTGACGGCGAGGGCGGTGACGCACTGGCCGGCCAGCGTGCGATCGAACGCCCGCGGCTGAAGTCCCGCGGCCGTGAGCAGTACGCCGAGTCCAGCCTCGTCCACGTAGGCGTATGCGCCGCGCCGCTGCTGTCGCTGGATGCGCCAGACGTAGTAGAGCACCCGCGTCGTATTCCAGGAGTACCGCAGGCCGAAGCCCACGGTCGCCGGCACTCCCCGCGCGCTGCGCTCGGCCCGGAGCGTCTCGAGATACACCGCGATGGCACTGAAGCCGGTCGCGAAGGCCGTGACGACGAGCCGGCCGCCCGGACGCAGCACGCGGGCGAGCTCGCCAATCGCGAACCGCTGTTCGTCGCGGTTGAGCACGTGCAGGACGGCGCTGCACGCCACCAGATCGAACTCGGCGTCCCCGAACGCCAGCGACCGCGTCAGGTCGCCGAACTGGAACGTCGCGCCGGGCGCTTTCTCGCGGGCGAGCGCGAAGGCCGGTTCGCAGAAGTCGATCCCGACCACTCGGGCGCCCGTCCGCACCAGGGCCGCGGCCAGATTGCCCGACCCGGTGCCGGCGTCCAGCACACGATCGCCCGCCGCCGGCGCGAGCAACTCCACCTGTCTCGCGATCATGGCCTGGTAGGGACGGGCCTGGTTGAGGGTGTCGTAGACGCCAAAATACCGCGACCAGAAGATCTGCGCGGCGCGTGTGACGGCCGGACCGGTGGTGTCGCCGAGCGAAGTCGTCATGTCGTCATGGGGGTTTCGGGACGCGCGCGGGTGATACGCCGGGTGACGTTATCATAGCCGCGGCGTGGCTGCCGCGCCTGGCGCACGTCAGGCGCGTCCGGCAGGTCCGCCAGGAGGCACGTATGGCCAGCGACAGCACGTTCGCTCCCCCGGGCTCCGGCCCTCGCTCCGGAACGCGGTCCGAGTGGACGTTGTGGCTGGTCGTCGCCGCGATCGGGGCCCATGTGACCGAGGAGTATGCGCTCGGTTTCACGGGATGGGCCCACACGCTCGGGGTGCCGCTGACCTGGGAGGATTTTCACCTGGCGAACGCGTGCGTGACGCTGTATGCCATCGGGTGCGCGGCGGTCGGGTGGCGGGCCCCCTGGCTGGCGCTCTCGAGCGCCGCGCTCGTGGCTCTCAATGCCGCCCTCTTCCATCTCGGAGCCTCGGTGCTGACAGCTTCCTACTCTCCCGGGACGCTGACCGCCATCGTGCTGTTCGTGCCGGCCGCCGCTGCCGCGTATGCGGGCGCCCGGCGCGACGGGGTCCTGACCGGCGCCACTGTGGCCGTCTCGATCGGCCTCGGACTGGGATGGCACGCCCTGCTCGGCGGCGTCTTCTACGTCAAATACTTCGCGCCGCTGTATCGGTAATCGCCGCGCCTTTGGCGGGCGGCTCGTCCCACCGCAGCACTTTCAGGTCGAGCACGAAGATCGCGTAGAGCACCGGCACGAGGATCAGCGTCACGAAGGTCGCGACCGTCAACCCGCCAATCTGCGTGTAGCAGAGCCCTTCCCAGAGCGGGCCACCGTGCAACGCCAGCGGAATCAGACCAAAGACCGTCGCCCCCACGGTGATGACGACCGGGCGCAGCCGCACGATACCCGCGTCGAGCAGCGCATCGCGCAGCGGCTCCCCTTCCGCATGCATCTCCTCGATGAAGTCGAACAGCACGATGACGTGGCTCACGATGACGCCAATCAGGCTCGCCACCCCGAGAAACGCCATGAACCCGAATGGCGCCCCCATCACGATCAGGCTGACGAGCGCGCCGACGATGCCGAACGGGATGGCGGAAAAGACGATGAGCGGTTTGACCGCGCTCTTGAACTGGAAGACGAGCGCGATGAAGATGGCGACGACCGAGACGAGCATCACCACGCTGAGCTCCTGGAAGCCCTTGATCTGCTCTTCCTCTTCCCCGCCGATCTGCATGGTGTAGCCGGCCGGCAGCGTGCGCGCGAACGCATCCAGCCGGCCGCGTGCGGCCCCGAGCACTTCCGAGGGCAGCGCGTCGGCGGCCGGGAACGCCGCTACGGTAATCGTCCTGAACTGATTGCGCCGCCGGATCTTCTCCGTCTCCATCTGGTAGCGCACGCGGGAGACCTGTTGAAGCGGCACGCGGGCGGTGCTCTGCAGCGGATAGACGTAGAGATTCTGCACGTCCGTCAGGCGCGCGCGCTCCTCCACGCGCAGCCGCGCGACGACCGGGATCTGCTGGTTCTGCTCCCGCAGCGTGGTGATGGGAAACCCGTTCATGCCGGTCGCGGACGAGAGTGCCACGTCGAGGTTCGACACGCCCGCCAGGTTCGCGCGATCGGGATCCACCTCGAGTTTCACCTTGAAGCTGTCGGCGCCCCAGTCGTCGCGAATGCGCGCGGCGGCCGGCACGGTGCGCAGGATAGTCTTCACTTCGTCGGCCAGCCGGCGGAGCTCCGAAATGCTCTCGCCCGCCAGCCGCACGGAGACGGGAATGCCGATGGGCTTGCCGGTCTCGAGCTGGCGCACGTCGAGCCGGGCGCCGGGCACTTCGGCGCTCAGCGCGCGCTGCAGTGGCTCGACGAGATGCGCCGTATCGTGTTTGTCGCGCAGGTTGATGATGAGCTGCGCGTAGTTCGGCTGGAACAGCTCCGGCGCCACCGAGAACCAGAAGCGCGGGCCGCCGCCGCCGACGAAGGAGGTCACCGACACGAGCACGTCGCGCGGCGCGCCGTCCTCGCCCGGGTGTTCGCGGGCGTACTCCTCCGCGACCCGCCGGACGACCGCCTCGGCGTGAATCGCTGTGGCGTTGGTGGCCCCGATCGTCGCGTCCTCGGGCAGCCACACATCGACGTACGACAGGTACGACAGGTCCTTCGGAAAGAACTGGATCCGCAGGCGCGTCACGATGGTGGCACCCCCGACGAGCAGCACGACGGCGGCGGCCAGCGCGATCCACCGGTGGTCGATGGCCCACCCGACGGTCCGGTAGTACGCGCCCGTGAAGCCGCGCGACCGGCGCGTTTCGATTGACGGGGGCGCGTGCTTCGCGGGCCGCAGCAGGTAGTAGCCGAGGAGCGGGATGAACGTCATCGACACCAGCCGCGAGGCGATGAGCGAGCAGGCCAGCACGATCGGCAGGCTGTAGATGAACGCGCCGGTCTGGCTCTTCAGCATCAGCAGCGGCAGGTAGGCGACGATGTTCGTGATCGTGGCGAAGAGGATGGCCGTGGCCAGCTTCGTCGGGCCGAGCCACGCGGCAATCGCGGGAGGCTGGCCGTGATCCAGCTCCCGTTTGATGGCGTCCCCCGCGACAACCGGATCGTCCACGAGCAGGCCCAGCGCGATGATGAGCGAGGCGACCGACACCTGCTGGATGTCGATGCCCACCAGGTCCATCAATCCGAACGTCATCGCCAGCGTCAGCGGAATCGCGAGCGCCATGACGAGCGCGGACCGCCACTCCCAGAACCCGATGAGCGCAACGAGGATGACGAGCGCGATGGCTTCGTACAGGCTGCTCATGAACAGCCCGACATTCTCGCGGACCTGGAGCGGCTGGTCCGACGGCCGCGCAAGGATCAGATCCGGCGGCAGTCGCGGCGCCAGTTCCCGGAGCGCCGCATCGACCGCGACGCCGAACTCCCCGATCTGCTGGCCCGGGCGCATCTGCACCGCCAGCGTCACGCTCCGGCCCCGCCGCCACGCGCCGCTGGCGTCGCGCGCGTTGTAGTAGTTCAGGTACCGCGGAGGCTGATAGCCCCGCACGACATCCACCGCATCACGCAGGTACACGGGGCGGCCCGAAGGGGAGGCCCCGACGATGACGTTGCCAATCTCCTTCTCGGACTTGAACTCCCCCGACGGATCGATGAGCAGCGACTTCCCCTGCACGTCGAGCATCCCGCCCGGCAGGGTGATGTTGCGGGCGTTCAGGATCTCGCCCAGGCGCGTAAGCGGCACGCCGGCAGTCGTCAACGCCTCCTGGGAATAGTCGAGGAAGATCTGCTCCGGGAGGATGCCCGCGCGGAACACCTTCGACACCTGCGGCACGGTCTGCAGGGTGCGCTTGATGATGTCCGTGAAGAGATCGAGCTCGTGATACGTGTAGCGATCGCCCGCGACGGCCGCGAGCGCCGGCTCGGTCCCGGCCGGATCCCGGATGACCGCGGCGGCCCAGACGTCCGGGTGATACTCCGACGGCACCAGCCGCTCCGACACGACCTGTTCGAGGGCGGCCGCGAGCGCCCGCTCGTCCGCTTTCGTGGAGAAATCGAGACCGACGAACCCGGTGCCCGCCAGTGGCACGACGTCGGCAATCACCTGCTGCGCGGTCAGCACGCGCCCGACGAGGTCCCGGTGGCGCTCTGCCACGACGCGGTCGAGCGCCGGGGGGAACGCGACGACGATCGAGGCGCGCTGTGGGCGCGCGGCCGCGGTGACCGACGCGCGCGCCCGCTCGATGGCGTGCCTCACCTCGCGCGCCCGGATCGACAGTTCGACGGGGTCCGCTGCCGGGCTCGCCACCGTGAGCATCAACGCGGCGGTATCGCCGAAGTCCTTGATGAACTCGATCGGTCCGGCCCCCGGCGGGAGGTCCCGGATGTTGCCGAGCCGCAGCGCGATGTCGTCCCACTCCTTCGCGGGGTCCGTCGTCCGCTCGTCCAGCGCAATGACGACGATCGAGACGTTGCTGCGTGATGTGGACTCGATGCGCTCGACGCGCGGGTTCTCCGCCATCCGCTCCTCGACCTTGCGGGTGACGAGCTGTTCGATGCGCTCCGCGCTCGCGCCCGGCCAGGCGATGACCGCGGCGGCGTAGATCACGGGGAAGACCGGATCCTTGCGCTTGGGCATCTGCAGGTAGCCGTAGATGCCCCAGAGCACCGTGCCGGCGAGCAGCACCCACGCAATCTGACGATTGACGGTGAAGAAACGCGCGGTGTTGTGCGTGTTGCGGATCAGGTCGTCGTCGGAGGTGCCGTGGGACATGGCGCCGTTACCTGAGCACTTCGACGGGTTCGCCGTCGGTGATGACCGTCGCGCCGCTCACGATGACGCGGTCCCCAGCCTTCAACCCGCCGGTGACCGTCACCCCGGTGGCGACCATCGGCCCGAGCGTCACGTCGCGGCGGCGCGCCACGGCCGTGCCCGCCTTCTCGTCGACGACGTAGAGCGAGTAGCCGTCCTTGCTCGTCGTCGATCGCACGATGGCGGCGAGCGGTACCGCCAGACCTCCCGTGGGGCCCGGCTGGGCGATCTCGATTGAGGCCACCATGCCGGGTTTCAACTGGCCGGCGCCGTTCGGAACCGTCACCTCGACATCGAACACCAGGCTGCCCGGGTCGGCCGCCGGAGCGAGGCTCGTGACGCGCCCTTCGAAGCGGCTGTTCGGATAGGAGGCGGTCGTGACCTCCACGGCCTGGTGGAGGGCGAGCGATCGAAACACCACGTCAGGCGCGCCGAAGTGAATCTTGACCGACGAGATGTCGGCGATGACGAACCCGGGGGTTCCCGGACCGACAAGGCTCCCCACCTCGATCAGGCGCTTGAGCACCACACCCGCCATGGGGCTCCGCAGCAGCGCGTCGTCGCGGGCGTTGCTGGCCTCGGCGACGACGGCGCCCGCGCCGGCCTGTTTGGCGACCATCGCGTCGTAGGCGGCCTTCGCGGCTTCGAGCTCGGCGCGTGTCAGGCTCTTTCGCTCGAAGAGGCCGGCGGCGCGATCGTAGGCCTGCCGGGCCTGCGCGAGGCCGGCCGCCGCTTCGGCCTGCCCCGAGCGCGCCTGGTCCACTTTGTTGGTGAAGTCGGCGGGCCGGATCCGCGCGAGCACCTGCCCGCGCTGCACGCGGTCCCCTTCCTGCACCGGCCGCGGGCGGCCGGGCGGGTCTGCCATCTCCGCCAGCGACTCGATGTAGCCGGGCACCTTGAAGGCCAGATCGACGCGCTGGCCGGGGAGGATGGCAGCCGAGTAGCGCAGGGCGCCCGAACCGGTGCCGGCCGCTGCCGCCTGGGCGCGGACCGGCGTGGGTGGCCGCTCGACGGGCGCCTCGTGCGCGCAGCGTGTCATCGAACTGCCTGCCGCGAGAACGAGGACGCACACGAGAGGTCGGCAACGGATCATGGCTGGTCTCCGATGGCCTGGTCGAGTTCCGCGCGAGCGGTCCAGAAGACGCCGAGCGCCTGCTGGTGGGCCTGTGTGGCCTGCGCCATGGCGGTTTGCGCCGCGAGCACGTCTTTGAGGAGCGCGCTCTCCGCCCGATAGCGATCGGTGGCGACCCGGAGCCGCTCCGTCGCTGTCTCGCGCGAGAGCTGGGCGAAGCGGAGCGTCTCCCGGGCCTCCGAGAGCGCGCGATACTTCGCCCGGACGTCGAGCTCTGTGAGGGCGCGCGCCTGTTGCAGCCCGAGCCGCGCCTGCTCGAGCGTGCGGGTGCGCGCACTGGCTTCGTGCCGGCTGCGTCCCCAGTCGAACGGCTCCCAGGTCAGAATCAGACTGGCCGCGGCCACGTTCCGCGGCACGACATCGACGTTGAAGAGACGGAGATACGCCACGCCGACGCTCACGTCCGGCAGCCGATCCATGGCCTTGAGCCGCAGATCCTCCGACGCACGGCGGACGTTCAGCTCCGCCTGGCGGATGGCCGGCCGCACCGTGGCGGCGAGCGCGACCGCCGCGTCCAGGCTGCCCTCCGCAGCGCCCGCCGGTGCGACCTCCGGCACGTCGAACGGCGT
>JANPJN010000497.1:0-1770 GCA_031425515.1 Acidobacteriota bacterium
GGTGCGCGACGTCCATCCGACCCATTACGGCCGCATCTGCCCGATCGAGACGCCTGAGGGGCCGAACATCGGCCTCATCTCGTCGCTCTCGTGCTACGCGCGGATCAACGAGTTCGGGTTCATCGAGTCGCCGTACCGGAAGGTCAAGAACGGCCGCGTCATCGACTACGTCATCGTGACCAATGCCGGCGGCTCGAAGTACAAAGTCGGCGACATCGTGGAAGCCGACGAGTTCACCGCGTCGGACCTCGAGGTCGGCAAGGGCAAGCGGAAGCGCGGCATGGAGTTCGAGCCGTACTCCTACTACCTCTCGGCCTGGGAAGAGGACCAGTACATCGTCGCGCAGGCCAACGCGCAGGTGGACGAGAACGGAAAGTTCACGACCGACCGCGTCAACGCGCGGCAGGCCGGCAACTTCATTCTCACGCCCAAGGACAAGGTCGATTTCATCGACGTGTCGCCCAAGCAGCTCGTCTCGGTGGCCGCCTCGCTCGTGCCGTTCCTGGAGAACGACGATGCGAACCGGGCGCTGATGGGATCGAACATGCAGCGCCAGGCCGTGCCGCTGCTGCGGGCGCGCTCGCCCTACGTCGGCACCGGCATGGAGTACATCACGGCGCGTGACTCGGGGGCCGTCGTCGTGGCCCGGCGGTCCGGGACCGTGGACTACGTGGACAGCCAGCGCATCGTCGTGCGCGTGGAAGGGGAGGAGAACGCCACCTCGCGCGAGATGGGGGCCGACATCTACCCGCTGACCAAGTTCAAGCGGTCGAACCAGAACACGTGCATCAGCCAGAAGCCGATCGTCAAGGTCGGGGCGAAGGTGCACAAGGGGCAGGTGCTCGGCGACGGGCCGTGCACGGAGCTTGGCGAGCTGGCGCTCGGGCGCAACGTGCTCGTCGCGTTCATGCCGTGGCGCGGCTACAACTTCGAGGACGCGATCCTCGTCTCCGAGCGAATGGTGAAGGACGACTACTACACGTCGATCCACATCGAGGAGTTCGAGATCGAGGCGCGCGACACGAAGCTCGGGCCGGAAGAGATCACGCGGGACATCCCGAACGTCGGGGAAGGCTACCTGCGCGACCTCGACGAGAGCGGCATCATCCGGATCGGCGCCCCGGTGAAGCCGGGCGACATCCTCGTCGGCAAGGTCACCCCGAAGGGGGAGACGCAGCTGACGCCGGAAGAAAAGTTGCTGCGGGCGATCTTCGGTGAGAAGGCCGGCGACGTCCGCGATGCGTCGCTCGTGTGCCCCCCGGGCATCGAGGGGATCATCGTCGGCGTGAAGATCTTCTCGCGCAAGGGGATCGAGAAGGACGACCGCGCCAAGGCGATCGAGCAGGAAGAGCTCGACATGATGGAGCGCAACCTCCAGGACGAGATTCGCATCCTGCACGACGAAGTGAAGAAGCGGGTCATCGGCATGCTGCAGGGGCAGGCGTCGCGCGCGGACCTGTACGACGAGCACGGCCGTGAACGGCTCCTGAAGAAGGGGACCGATCTGACGGCCGACGTGATGATGGCGCTGCCCTACGACGCGGTCGTGCGGATGAAGGTGGCGTCGGACGACTCGCGGCTCGAAGAGGATCTCCGGACCATCGAGGAGCGCACCGAGCGGCAGGTGGAGGTCATCCGCCAGCAGTTCGAGGAGAAGAAGGAGAAGGTCCGCCGCGGCGACGAGCTGCCGCCGGGCGTGATCAAGCTCGTCAAGGTCTACGTCGCGATGAAGCGCAAGCTGTCGGTCGGCGACAAGATGGCTGGTCGCCA
>JANPJN010000498.1:0-8366 GCA_031425515.1 Acidobacteriota bacterium
ACGGGCCTGTAGCGCAGTTGGGAGCGCGCCTGAATGGCATTCAGGAGGTCACCGGTTCGATCCCGGTCAGGTCCACCAACTTAGTCCTTCGGCCTGAAGGACTTCCGCATATCACCCTCCGAGCGCACACCCTGAAAAGACGCGCCGGGTAACAGATGGGTAGCTCAGCCAGTGCATCCCGAGCAGGCGGTGACGCCTCGAAACGTGGAGTGACGGTGAGCGACAACCTCTCAGGTCTGACGACGTGCGCCAGCTGCGGAAGCGAGATTTACACTCAGGAGACGATTGAGTTCGTCGAGTTGCGGCACGTCTACATCGCGCGCAGGGAGCGCATCGACATCGGCGGTGGCCGAACGATGGCGATCCCCGGCGCAGGCGATCCCGCGCGATTCGCTGAGTGGCGTCTTTTGCTCCGCGCGCTGCCTGGTGGCGTATGTTGAGGCACACCTTGCCCCGAATGCTACGGGTGAGGGAGGCCGGTAGCCCCTCTGCGGCGGGGTGCAAACCGCCTTGCTGACGAAAGCTGGTGCGGTAGGCGGGCGCTGTCGGGCGGTGTGCAGTTCATAGGGCGTTGACCACCAAACCCGCGTTTCCGGCATTCAGGGTCGCCGAGCACCACGCGCGGCTGCAACCTCCCGCAACCCGATACCACTGGAATCGACGGTCATGCTCGGCTACTCTACGGCTCGCCGAGACAACCTGCGATCCGTGCAGCACCATCGAAGCTCGCGAGCGTCAGTGCAGCACTTGCCGCGTATCGTTGCGCAGCGTACGACGACGCGGCGCGGACGAGTCGTACCCATCAGGGCATTACGGCCAACAAAGCACTCGGAAGCGGCTCAGAGCGACTTCAGGAATTCAACCAAATCGGCTTTCTGTCGCCGGCTGAGATTCAGTTGGAACTGCCGGTTGTAGTGATTGACCACCGCCCGCAAATCGGCAGCACTTCCATCGTGGAAATACGGCGCATGCTGCCAAAGTCCTCGTAACGGTGTCGTGCGGTACTGTCCTGTGGCGGTCCGCAAGGCATACGCCGGATCCGTGCCGACCTCGGACGGATCATGTAGGAATGGCCTTTCCCGACTGGGGCCGCTCAGGACGTCCGTGAAATTCGGTGGCTGGTGGCACGTGGCGCATCGGGCCTCCGTGCGGAAGAGCTGCTGCCCCCTCTTTGCTGCCGCCTGATCGAAGCTGTTCTTTGGAGGTGCCGGGGTCAGCAGGCTCAGTTGATAGTCAAGCAGCGCTGCCAGCTTCGGCGTAACGAGATCCGGTGCTTGCGTGATGAAGAGCCCGATGCGAGGATCGCTGAAGCTGCCCTGACCACCCATCTGCCCTACACCGACGTAGCTGTTCCAGTACGAGATCGTCCCATCGGCCGTAAACGTCTCGAAGCCGACTCCCTTCAATCCATAGATAGGCGGGATGACAATCGGCAGCGAGAACCTGTTCAGCGAAAGTAGGTTCGTGCCATCAAACGCATGATGGCGGGGATCGTATTTCCCGGGACCCCACGCGTTGAACTCAGTCTTGGTGGCCTCGTCCAGTGCCGGCGAAAGGGCCACAATCGCCCCCACGTTCAGATCGGTGTTCGCCCATCCGTCCAGCCGCTTGCCGATCCCCGGCGCGACTGAGTTGTCGACGGAGGAGTGGCACAGGGCGCACGTGATGCCGATGCTGGTGAGTACACCCGCGCCGTTGATCTTGCCTTGGACTCCCACGACCGCATTCAGCCGCAGCAATTCGACCGTCACGGCGGGGTTCGTCAGATCCACATCACCGGCGCGAAGCGCCGCGATGAGCGTCCTCGGCAAGGCCTCCACATCGACCTTGAGGCCCACTGCCAGCGCGGTCGCCGGATCCACCGTTGCAATGACTTCGTGCATCCGCAACACATCGGTCCACAATTGCTCGTCGCCGAAGGTGTCGTAGCGGAAGATGGCTTGCCCAGTTCGTTCTCGGTCGGCCCGAGACTGAACTGCAAGCTGTTGCGCACTCGCCACGGGACCAAACCCGGATTTGACGAACGTCAACGCGAAGACAAATACGATGGACGCGACGACAATGAGTCGCATAGCTGGTTTTCTCCTGGAGCTTCCTGGCGCGAAATCTTCCGACGTCGGTTCGCGCGCTCTCGCGCCCAGGTGCCGACCATCAAAGCGACTTCAGATAACTCACCGAGCTGCTGACGATTTGTGCTTGGCTTTATGCGCCGCGGTGGCCACAGGCGGTGTGGCTTCGGCGGCCGGCTTTGTCCTTTCGCATGCGCCAAAGTGCAGTTCCCGCGGTGATCGTGACGAAGGCTAAGGCCACGCGGACCTGCGTCTTTCGCTGCGTCGGATCCGTCATATGTGTTCCTTCGATTGCCTTCGCTGGATAGGAACGTTTTACTACCTTCGATGGGTGCTTAGCTGTTCAATAGTGGTCACCGTCGATTCAAAGACGCGGCTCAAGGAATCTTACCGTTGAGCTGGCCCGAAGCGCCGATGAGCATATACGCAATATCAATCGTATACGCGATATCAATATTGCGTATCTTGCAAATCGTGGGCCTTCCAATCTAAGGGTTTGTTGCGAGTAAACTGCAGGGTCGGTCGACAACGCCCGGCGGTGTTCGTAAATGCTTTCCATTTTTTGTCGGCTGGGGCGCGGGATGTAGCGATCGGCGACATTGACAGCGCTCAACGACCCACCCATATCTTCATCGTCGCGGACTAACATGCTCAGACAGCAGCTACTCGATACAGGCCGCGGACGAATCGTCAGCCTTCTCCAGCGCGGTCCTCTGACGGTCGACGATATGGCGTCCAAGCTGGAGCTCAGTGCCAGCGGGGTACGAGCGCAGATCACCGCGATGGAGCGAGACGGCGTCGTCCGACGCATCGGCAGAAGGCCGGGAACAACCAGACCGTCACGAATCTTTGAGCTGACACCTGAGGTCGAGCAGTTGCTGTCGCGAGCGTATATTCCGCTGCTCACCCAACTCGTCGACGTGTTCGCCAATCGCCTGCCGGCGCGTCAGGTTAATGCGTTATTGCGGGAGGCGGGGAGAAAGCTCGCGGGTGAACCGTCCTCCGGCCGCCCTACCGGTAATCTCCGGTCCCGTGTCATGGCCGCGAGCCATCTGATAAATGAGCAACTCGGTGCTGTGACCCACGTGGAGCAGAACGGTGGATATGTCATCCGCGGTGAGAGCTGCCCGCTATCGGCCTTGACCGGGAAGCACCCCGCCGTGTGTCGCGTCATGGAGAGTCTCGTCAAAGAATTCGTAGGCGCGTCAGTTCACGAATGCTGTGAACGCGCCCAGCGTTCTCGTTGTTGTTTTGAGATCAAGTCGAAGGCGGCGGAATAGGACACCTGCGCTGCGTCGACAAGATCCGCGAGTCTGCGCTAGCTATAACGGCCCGTCGCCTCGGCTGCCCTGCGATAGACCCGCCACCTTACGAGCACACGCCTTGACGGAAAGCACCGCAGTCGAGTCTCAATTTGGTCCGCTTGGGCATGCGGTCAACGGCGGGGATCCGCCCTCACCTTGATGTGTTCGTCGGTCGCCTCCACGGGCCTCCTAGCCGGGCTTACAAGAAAAAGATATCGCCATCGAGAGATTCGCTTCGCGTCCTGGTTGCGAGAGCAGCGGGCGGGGTTGACGACATCCGCGGCGTAGTAGCTTGTCGCGCCAGCCGCGTCCTTGTCGGAGAAGGCGCCGAGCCTCCCCTCGAGCCGGCTTCGAACCGCCGACTCGACTAACGAAGTCTGCGCTTCTGGCCATGACGTTCAGAGGCTCGGGACGATCGCGAGGATGTTGCCGTCGGAGTCCTTGAACCACGTGGGCGATTGCCTCGAGTCCCGTGACTCCCGATTCCACAAGCCAGCAGCCGACGACTGTTCCCGTCCGACCGATGCCTCCCCAGCAGTGCACATACACCGGCCGGCCTGCGGTGGTCTCTTTGCTGATCGTTTCCAGCATACGCGTCATCAGCTGCCGCTGGTGTGGCACCCATGTCGGGGACGGCAGTGCGAATATGCTTCGTCTCGATCCCGCGCTCTGCCGATAAGCTTCGCAGGAGCCCGTCGTACTTCGTGAGCGGCTCAGATTTTTCGGTCAGGTCGATGAACGTCAGGATGGCTCATGCCCATGGAGGCAAGGCATCGTCTGTCGCGTCTGGGCTGACAATAGACTCCCGGCCCAACTTCTCGCACCGAAGCCTTTAAGCTCATCAGTAATGCCCCGAGCACGCGCGGAGCCGCCACTCCCCCCGTCCGCAGGGACCTTCTGGCTCAACTATTGCTTCAGCGCGACCCATGTCCTCCGCGCAATTCGCCGAACTTGGCTACCTCACTCCGGTCACTGTCCTGACCGCCGAGCAGGCACACACGTTCCTCCGCGCAGCGTTTGACCCTCGAACACCTCCCCCGCTCGACTGGCACAAAGGTCATGCGGTGAGCGCGCGGCCGTTTTACGAGATAGCCACCCATCCCACGCTCATCGACATCGTCACCCGGCTCCTGGGCGACGATGTGATGCTGTGGGGGGCGCAGCTGCTCGCGCGCGAGCCCGGTCTCGCGCACCCGTGGCACTCCGACATTGAGCCCTCCGTTGCCCCGCCAGGGAAAACAGTGACCGTGTGGATGGGGATCGAACACACCACGGCGGAATCATCGCTGCTTCTGGTCCCGCACTCGCATCGCTTCGGCGTCACCGTCCAGGAAGCGCGCAGCCGGGCCGGACAGCGGCGCGCTGAGGCGACGACCGAGCAGGTCGTCAAGTGGGCTGCGGAATACGATCCGCGCGCCACGATGGTCCAACCAGCGGTCACCGACGGCATGGCGCTCGTCTTCGACGGGCAGCTGTGGCACCATTCCAACAACGTATCGGGCAAGACCCGCCGGGCGCTGCTCCTCCAGTACGCGACCCCTGACGTGCCGATGCGTATTCCCGATTTGAACTATCTCGAATGGCCGTTCCGGCACATCAGCGTGCCGAAACCGGGGTGCATCATGGTGAGTGGCAGCGACAAATCGGGCGTGAACCGCTTTGTGCCCCCCCCGATCTCGGCGTCGGCGGGCGGATCGCAGCTGGGCTGCCGCGTCTATACGATCGATGTTCCGCTCGCCCCCGACGGCGACAAGGCGTGGACGTCGTACAAGATTTTCAAGGGTGGGACGGCGGGCGTGCGCAAGTGGACGTGTCACGCCTCAGTCCTGACGCCGAATCAGAGCCCGCACCCGCCGCATCAGCACAAGGAAGAAGAGCTGCTGATGGTGCTCGACGGCGAGGTGGAGCTGGAGCTGCCGCAGGCGCCGGCGCCCCTGGGCAACGCGCGGCTGACGCGGGGACAGTTCGTGTTCTATCCGCCCGACTTCCCGCACACCCTGCGCACGGTGAGCCCGACGCCCGCGAGCTATCTGATGTTCAAATGGCAGGACGGCGCCACCACCAGCCAGTCGCCGCTCGCGTTCGGGCGATTCGACGTGGCGCTGTCCTCGGCTGACGGACAGTCACAAGGCCCGCACGGGTCCCGGCAGCGACTGTTCTCAGGAGCCACTCCGAACCTCAGCAAACTCAGTGGCCACGTCTCGACGATGCCTCCGGGCGCGGGATACGAGCCGCACGCGGACGCGTACGACGTGGCGATTGTGACGCTCGAGGGAGAGATCGAAACGCTCGGCGAGACCGTGGGCCCCAACAGCGTGATCTTCTATCCTGCCGGGCAGCCCCACGGCATGCGGAACGCCGGCTCGACGCCCGCGAAGTACGTCGTCTTCGAGTTCCACAGCGCGCGCATCGCCGCCGACAACGCGACGCATACGGAGGCCACGCTGCTGGCAAAGGTCACCGATCCGGTGCGGTGGAAGCGCCGGATCAAGCAGCTGCTGACGCGATGAGGACGGCGCTGACGAGGCGTTCTCGCTATCACTAGATCACCGCAGCGCCTTCCTCGAAAGCCGGGCGGGTCTCAGTCTGTCATGTGGCACGTGTCACCGATCACGCGAAAGCTCTGCGCCCTGCTGCTCTTTCACGGCGTCGTCGTCACGCTGGGGCTCCACCTGGCGTTCTCCGTCCCGCGCGCCGGCACGCTGGCGCATCATGTCGACGCCTTCGCGGCGCGGAGCCAGGCGGGGGACTCGTGGAAGCCAATGGCTGCCGCGCGCGTCACCGCGTCGGAACACCCCGGAGCGTCGATCTACGAGGAAGTGTTCTTCCGCAATCAGACCAAGTTCCAATACCCGCCGACATCGCTTCTGTTCGTCGGCAGTCTTGGACGCCCCGCGCTGAACGCCATCTCGTGGTGCGCGGTGTGGCTGACCGTGCTGATCACCGTGGTGCTGTTCGAAGGCACCCTTCGTCAGACCGGTACACCGATCGGCGGCGTCGCGGACCGCACCCTCCGAGCGCTGGTCCTGGCGGCGCTTGCGCTGACGTTTTATCCTCTCGTCAAGGCCTACAGCCTTGGGCAGATCCAGGTCTGGATCGACCTCGCGTTCGCCGCACTCGTCTGGACGTGGTGGAGAGGCGCGCCGGGACTGAGCGGCGTGGCTCTCGGCCTCGTCTGCCTCATCAAGCCGCATTTCATCCTGCTGGCGGGATGGGGTGTCGCCCGGAAGCAGTGGCGGTTTGCGGCCGCGTGCGCCGGTACGGTGGCGGCAGGGCTCGCACTCTCGCTTGCCGCGTTCGGCCTGCCCAGTCACCTCGACTACCTCCGCGTCATCTCGTACATCGGCCGGCGCGGTGAGGCGTTCTACGCCAACCAGTCCATGAATGGCCTGTTGAACCGGGCGTTCGGAAACGGCGACAGTCTCGTCTGGCACGGCAATGCTTTCCCGCCTGAGCACGCAGGGGTGTATGCCGGGACGCTGCTGTTGGGGGCCGTACTGGTGGGCGCCGCGCTGCTGCTGCCGCGACGGGCGGTGCGCGGCAGCCTTCTGGACCTGTCCATTGGCGCGTTGACGATCGTGATCGTCTCACCGATCGCCTGGGAGCATCACTTCGGCATCCTGCTGCCGTTGCTGGCGGTGACCACTCCCCGGCTGCTATCCGGTCCACACGCCGCCAGATGGACGCCGGTGGTGCTCGGCACTGCGTTCGTGCTCACCGGTCAGTACTTCGAACCTGCGCAGCGACTGGCCTCCTCCTGGTTGAATGTCCTTCAGTCGTACGTGCTCATCGGCGCGCTTGTGCTGCTGGCGGTCTGGCACAAGGCCGCGCGGCGTTCTGTCTCCATCGGCTCACCACACGGCATGACAGCGGCTGACTGACGAGCGGCCGACTCCGGGCTATTTCATCAGCTGCGCCGCGCGCACGCCGCTCGACGACGGGAAGACGCGGTCGAGTTGCGCCGCGGTCAGATCGAAGGTGCCGGCAAGGACCCCCTTCAACACCGCGCGCGTGTCGAGCGTGGGCCGGAGATCGCGCCCTTCGAACAGGGCCGCGTCGCCCAGCCCCGGCCAGTCGGACACGACCGCGGACCGTGCCAGCCGCGGGCTGAGGACGAAGCCGGCGCCGGCGGTCCCGTGATCGGTGCCGCGGGTGCCGTTCATGCGCGCCGTACGGCCGAACTCGGTCATGACGACGACCGTGGTGGTCGCCCAGGCCGCGCCCATCCCGGTGCGAAACGCCGCCAGCCCCTGCGCCAGCTGACCGAGCAGCCGATCGAGGGCGCCGCCGCTCACGCCCTGGTTGGCGTGGGTGTCCCAGCCGCTGAACTCCATCGCCGCGATATTCGGGCCGGCGTCCGGCGCGAGGATCTTCGCCGCGGCCTGCATCAGCGGCGTGATGCCGCCTCGCTGCGCCCGGCCTGTGGCCGCGGGTTCCTCGCCGACCATCCCCTGATGCTGCAGCGCCGCTTCGAACCGGCCCTGCAGCGTGGCATCGGTCCGATACAGCCGCGCGAGCCGGGCCAGGTACTCGTCGTCCACGGCACCAAGCTCGGTCGGCGACCATGTCTGCACAGCGAAGGTCCCGGTCATCGACCGGGGCATACCCGATGCGATCGCGATGCCCGAGCGCTCGCCGCTCATCACCTGCAGCAGGCGGTTCAGCCAGCCGTCCGATGAGCCGAGCGGCCGATCGATGCCGGTCTCGAGGATCGCCTTCGACTACACGGAATTCATGCCGGTGTTTCGTACGACCGGCACGCGGACGAGCACGCGTAGTTCTCCCCTTCACATGGCACGACCCGGATGGCGGACGTGTGGGGACGCGATCGCCAACTGCTGGTAGGTGCTCGGAATGGGACGCTCGGTTCCCAGGTAGTTGAGCAGAGATGGGATACTTGCGCGGGACCTGTCGCGCCTCGGCAAAGGAAGTCTGGGTCGTGCGGCGGGCCGGGTGCGAGCAACTATTCCGGTTCTCGGGTGCGATGCGTTGC
>JANPJN010000499.1:0-2860 GCA_031425515.1 Acidobacteriota bacterium
CATCGGCCGGGAGTTCATGGACCGCTCCGTCCACGACGCACGGGCGCTCCAGAACGAGTTCGACGTCCCCGTGCTCGGGGAGATTCCGAAGATCCACGGGGCCCTGTAGCCTCCGCGCAGCAGACAAGAGGACGGACATGAGCCGCATTCAAGACATTCTGAACAAGGCCGAGCGTGACGGCACCACCCGTCGTACCCGGGGCCTCTCCAACGAGGGGCTCATGTCGCCGCCGCCAGCCGGATCGCGCCCGCAGCCCGCGGCGTACGATCCCGCACCGCCGGCTGCGCCGGCCTGGACCCCGGCCGCCACGGCCGCCGCGCTCGATCCGGTCCAGACGGTGGCCTCGACGATGCTCGACTCGCACCTGGTGGCCGCGCTCGCACCCCAGTCGCTCGCGGCCGAGCAGTATCGCTCGCTTCGCACGCGCATCAAGCGGGCCGAGAACGGCCGCGCGGTCCGCACGATCGTCATTACGAGCCCGGCCAAGGGCGACGGCAAGAGCCTGACGGCGGCCAACCTCGCCCTCACGATGGCGCAGGAGTTCCAGCAGCGGGTGCTGCTCATCGACGCCGACCTGCGACGGCCTGCGGTCCACCGGCTCTTCGGCATCCCGGGCGGCCCAGGGCTGACGGATGTCCTCATGGGCGGGGCCGAGCTGAATCAGGCCCTCGTGAACGTGGAAAATCACCACCTCACCCTGCTGCCGGCGGGCGCGATTCCGAATCACCCCGCCGAGCTCCTGGGCTCGGCATCGATGCGGCGCGTGCTCGATACGCTCCGCACCCGCTTCGATCGGATCCTCATCGACATGCCGCCGGTCGCGCCGCTGGCCGACCTGCACATCGTCGCCCCCATGGCGGACGGCGTGCTGATGATCGTCCGCGCGGGCGTGACCCCGCGCCCGGCAATCGAGCGCGCCCTCGCGGGCCTGGACATGTCCAAGGTGCTCGGGCTCGTCCTCAACGAATCCGGGGGCAACTCCGCCGAACACACCACGTATCAGGAATACGGGTACGTCGCGGGCTGACCCCCGTCACGGACGACTGAGAACCTGGGCCCATGCAGCTGTTCAACCGCCACGTCTCGACCCGCACCCTGACCGTGTTCGGGGCGGAGCTCGGCTTGATCTTCGGATCTGTCGCGCTCGCCGCCAAAGTGCAGGGGACGTCCGACGTCACGGCCAATTTCTGGAAGATCGGGCTGGTCACGATCGTGTGCCAGCTGTGCCTGTACTACAACGACTTCTACGACCTGACGCTCGTGCACTCGAGGCGGGAGCTCGTCGTCCGGCTGCTCCAGGCGGTGGGAGCCGCCTCCTTCGTCCTGGCCGCGCTCTACTACGCCTTTCCGTCGCTGATGATCGGCGACGGGATCTTCGTCTCGGCGCTCGTCGTCTTCGTGGTGGGCATCCTGGGCTGGCGCCTCATCTTCACCCAGCTGACCGGATCGCTCCGCATGCAGGAGCGCATTCTCGTCGTGGGCACGGGAGAGACCGCGCGGAAGGTCGTGCGCCAGATTCTCGCGCAGCGTGAGTTCGCCTATCGCGTCGTCGGCTTCATCGACGACGACGCGACGAGGATTGGGGAGCGGATCGTCAACCCGGGCATCGGCGGGACCCCGGCGGACATTGCCGGGCTCATCGCGAAACACCAGATCGACCGGATCATCGTCGGGCTCGCCGACCGTCGCGGGAAGCTGCCCGTCGAAGAGCTGCTGCGCGCCAAGATGGCGGGGATCCGCGTGGAAGACGCGACGACGACCTACGAGCGGGTGACCGGCAAAATCCTGATCGACGATCTGCGTCCGAGCTGGCTGATCTTTTCCGACGGGTTCCGCGTGTCGCGGATGGTCCGGTGGATCAAGCGCAGCATCGACCTCGTGTTCTCGCTGGTGCTGGCCGTCCTCGCTTTCCCCGTCATGGTGCTGACGGCCTTCGCGGTGGCCATCGAATCCGGCCGCCCCGTGCTCTATCGGCAGGAGCGCGTCGGTGAGAACGGGCGCACCTTCACGCTCTACAAGTTCCGGTCGATGCGTACCGACGCGGAACAGGGAGGGACGCCGATCTGGGCGACCGCGGGAGACAGCCGGATTACGCGCGTCGGGCTGCTCATTCGCAAGACCCGTCTCGACGAACTGCCGCAGTTGTGGAACGTCGTGCGGGGAGACATGAGTTTCGTCGGCCCGCGACCGGAACGCCCGTACTTCGTGGCGGAGCTCGCCAAGGACATTCCGTTCTACCAGCAGCGTCACGCCGTAAAGCCAGGGCTGACGGGGTGGGCGCAGGTGAAGTACCGGTATGGGTCTTCGCGCGAAGACGCCATGGAGAAGCTGCGGTACGACCTGTATTACATCAAGCACCTCTCGATTGTGTTCGACCTCACCATCGTGTTCGACACGGTGAAGGTGGTGCTGTTCCGCAAGGGTGCGGAATGAGCGCACCCGGCGAGCCTCCCAGGACAGACGGCGCCGGCACCTGGGCCCCCGGCCGCGAGCGTCAGCTCGTGACCGTCGCGCGCAACGTCTCGACACGCTATCTCGCCATCATCGCCGAGACCGTCATCGGTCTCGTGATGCTGCCGTTCAACCTGACCCACCTCGGTACCGCCGAGTACGGCCTGTGGGTCCTGCTCGGATCGATCACCGCCCACTTCTCCGTTCTCGATCTCGGGTACGGCGGCGCCCTCGTCAAGTTCATGGCGCAGTATCGCGCCCACCGGAATGCGCGCGCGCTGAACGAGATCGCGAGCACGCTGTTTTTCGTGTTTGCCGGGATCGGGCTGATTGCCTATGGCGCCGCGGCAGTGGTGGCGTTCAACCTCGATCACGTGTTCCGGATCACGCCGGAGCAGGCCGAGCACG
>JANPJN010000500.1:0-1613 GCA_031425515.1 Acidobacteriota bacterium
GTCCACGCCGATGCACAGCGGACGGCTCACGAGCGTCCCCGGGCCGCCAACGCCGCGGTGTAGGCCTCGTACAACCGGCTGGCCGCCGCGCTCCACGAGTAGGTGGCGGCCCTTGCACGTCCGGCAGCCGCCATCCGCGCGCGCGTCCCCTCGTCCTGCAGCGCCAGCCGCATCGCGGAGGCCAGGCCCTCCGCGTCGTCCGGCTCCGCCAGCAGCCCCGCGCCCCCGAGGACTTCGGGGAGCGACCCCCTCCGGGCGGCGACGACCGGGACGCCGATCGTCATGGCCTCGAGCACTGGCAGACCAAAGCCCTCGTCCAGCGACGGCATCACCAGCAGCGAGGCCTCCCGATAGAGCGTTTCGCGCCGCGCGTCGCTGACGTACCCCAGGAGCTGCACCCGACCCGTGAGGTTCACCCCTGCCACCGACGTCAGGTCCCCCACGCCGGCGCCCGTCCGGCCCGCCAGTACGAGCGGCGGTGCCTCCGGGCATTGCCGCACCAGCGCCGCGTAGGCGCGCAGCAGCCCCGGCACGTTCTTGCGCGGTTCGACCGTGCCGACAAACAGGATCGGTCCGGTCGCCGCCGGCGTCGGCCCGGGCGCCCAGTCGGGTGCACCGGGCGAGACCACCGTTACGCGCGAGTCGGGCACGCCCAGTCGCTGCACGATTGCCTGCCGGGTGTGTTCGGATGGGACGATGACCCCGGCGGCGCGGCGGGCGTGGCCGGGGGCCAGCGCGGCGTAGTCGCGGCGGATCTCGGCGGCCGTCTGCTCCGGATGGTCCAGAAAATACAGGTCGTGGACCGTCACGAACTGCGCAGCGCGCCGCGCCGGCATCAGCAGCGGGTGCATCGAGTGGGCGATGTCCATGGGTCCGGCCAGCCACTCGGCCGGGGGCCAGCCGAACCGGTGCCACGCGAGGTTGAGGACCGAGACCGGGATGCGGACGTCCCGCTGGCGTGCCCCGGCCACCACGGCGGGCGGCTGACGGTCTTTCCACGAGCTGGAGAAGAGCGTCAGGAGGTCGGCGGGCGCCAGGCGGGCCTGAAGCGCCTGCGCCAGCCGGTGCACGTACTCGCCGGCGCCGGTCCGCTGGCGGAGGGCGGGCCGGTAGTCCATCAGGATGCGCACGCGCGCCGAATCGTAGCACAGGGAAAGACGGGCAAATCCTTGTCGTTCAATGGATTGACACTCTTTTTTTGGCTGTGCTAGCGTTAGGGGTTTGCATGGGGGAAGGAAGGCGGCTCGGATGAAAATTGCGGTCGTCGGAACGGGGTACGTCGGGCTGGTCGCCGGGGCCTGTCTGGCGGAGAACGGCAACGACGTGGTTTGCATCGACAAGGATCCCGCGAAGGTCAAGCTGCTGCAGCGCGGCAAGATCCCCATCTACGAGCCGGGCCTCGAGGAGGTCGTGCGCCGGAACCGGGCCGAGAAGCGCCTGACGTTCACCACGTCGCTCGAGCGCGGCGTCCGCAGTGCCCAGATCGTCTTCATCGCGGTCGGCACGCCCACGGGGGAGGACGGGTCGGCGGACCTCCAGCACGTCCTGGCCGTCGCCCGCGACACGGCCCGCGCGATGAACGGCTACAAGGTCATCGTCAACAAGAGCACGGT
>JANPJN010000501.1:0-5160 GCA_031425515.1 Acidobacteriota bacterium
GGATCGTGGACGACGTTGAGCAGATGCAGCGTGGCGCCGAACGCCTCGGCCAGTGCCGTCCCGTAGCGCAGGGCCGCGTCGGAGCACTCGCTGAAGTCAGTGGGAACCAGTACCGCTTTCAGGCTGATCATGATGGCCTCCGGATCGGCCGCTGTCAGGGGCGTCGGAGGAGCGCGCGTAGCGGCCGTCGCGCGTCCGGATCAGGAAGTGCCCGTCAATCAGCGTTCTGATGGCTTCGTCGCTCGTCGCGCGGTCGAGCCCCCAGAGGCGCTGAAACTGCTGGTCCGTCAGGGCCATGCCTGGCATTTCCCTGAACTCGCTCCGGATGATGTCGAGCCGACGTCCCATGGGAGTCCCGGTGTGAACCATGGCAGTACTCCAGGTCCGAGTTGCTGATGACGGGAACGCCGAATTCAACGCAAAAGGCGCGCCAGCCCGGCAGGCCGGCAGGGGCGCATCCGTGCCTCCCCCAGCCGCCGCACTCGATCGTCGTCCGCGCAATCGCGTATATTTGGGGAGGGCCGACGCCGCGCCGGTGATGGCTGCCTGAATTTCTTGAATACGATGTCAAAGCAAGTCGAAGTACGGCTCAGGGTGCCGAACATGAAGGTTCGCGCGCTCGATGAAAACGGCTACCCGATCGACCACAGCCAGGTGCGGTTCAGGAAGGTCATCGACGTGGAGGGCATCCCCAAATCGGAGGCGATGCTCGATCTGTCGACGAGCTCGGGCCGGATCCTCCCCGCCCGGGTCGTGCGATCGGACTGGAACGAGGACCGTGGCCTGTTCGTGGTGTCGTGCCAGTACGCCAACCGATCGATCACGCTCGAAGAATATCGGGCGCTGGCAGACGACCCCGACTGGCAGATGAAACACCTGCTCGAGTAGCCCGAGGCGGCCGGGAGGATCCGGGGCAGAATTGTAAGGTCAGCGCCGGATTCGTCGGCCGGCGCGGGGCCCATGACGCAGAAACCCTGCGGAGAACGGGTCTTTCCGGCCAGGAACCATCCTTGCCGTTACCCGGTCCGTGCTCCTTCGTTTCTCGTGCCGTGCGTTCCTCATTGCCGCGGCGTCCGTCGCCTGCGCGTCGAAGCTCCACACAGGTAACAGCCTGACTCCGGTGCTCGCCAGCCAGGAACTGAACCGCTGCCTGTCGGTCGTCCGCGCCGCGGTCCGCAAGGGCGCCGGCTCGAGCCACGCACAACCCGCCCGCCCCGAGTCGCCGTTCCATCCCCTGTACTGAACGCGCCGCTGCGGCGGGCGAGGGCATGGACGCTCTGACCGAACGCGGAGCGCACACACCTGTCCATGTAGAATCAGACCATCTTCGGACGCGTGCATCGGCCGAAGGATGAGGAGTCGATCAGGATGGGTCTGCCCGTGCGTGCGCTCGGTTCGAGCGGTCTCGACATCACCACCGTGGGATTTGGCGCGTGGGCCGTCGGCGGCGGCGGCTGGTCGTTTGGCTGGGGGCCGCAGGACGATCAGGCGTCGATGGCCGCCATGCGCCGCGCCGTCGAGCGGGGCGTCAACTGGATCGACACGGCGGCCGTCTACGGACTCGGGCATTCGGAGGAGGTGGTGGGCGAGTTCCTGCGCGGCGTCCCCGCGGCGGACCGTCCATTTGTCTTCACCAAGTGCGGCCTGGTCTGGGACGACAGCAACCGCATGGCCGTCGCGGCCCGCAATCTCGAGCCCGACTCCATCGCGCGCGAATGCGAGGCGTCGCTGCGGCGCCTCGGCGTCGAACGCATCGATCTCTACCAGTTCCACTGGCCCGACGAAACCGGCACGCCGGTCGAGGATTCCTGGGGCGCGATGGCACGTCTCGTAGACGAGGGCAAGGTGCGGGCGATCGGTGTGTCGAACTTCACGGTGCCGCTGCTCGAGCGCTGCGAGGCGGTCCGCCACGTCGATTCGCTGCAGCCCCCCTTCTCCCCCATCAAGCGCGACGTCGCGGGAGCCCAGCTTCCGTGGTGCGCCGCGCACCACACCGGCGTCGTCTCCTACAGCCCGATGCAGTCCGGCATCCTGACCGACGCCTTCAGCCACGAACGCGTGGCGGCGTTTGCCGACGATGACTGGCGGCGGAAGGGGCTCGAGTTCCGGTCTCCCCAGCTCGAACGCAATCTTGCGCTGCGCGATGCCCTGAGGCCGATCGCCGCGCGGCACGGCGTGACCGTCGGTGCGGTGGCGATCGCCTGGGTCCTCTCGTGGCCCGGCCTCACCGGCGCGATCGTGGGCGCGCGGTCGCCCGAGCAGGTGGACGGCTGGCTGCCCGCCGCCGATCTGACCCTGTCGGCGGCCGACCTCGCCGCCATCGCCGCCGCAATCGGGCAGACCGGTGCGGGCAGCGGCCCCGTTGCCCTTATTTGATCGCCTTCGCGATCGCGGCCTCCGCCAGCGGCCCCATGACGGCATACCCCTTCGCGTTGGGATGCAGGTCGTCTTCGGTCAGATCGGCGCGCATGTGGCCGGTGTCGTCGGTCATGGCCGAGAAATAATCCAGATACGTGTCGCCGTTGGCGGCGGCATACGTCTTCATCCACTCGTTGAGGCCCTTGATCCGCGCCATCGGCCTCGTCGTCGTCTGCGGCACGCCGCGCGGCGTTACCGTGTGATACGCGCTCACGGGCGTGATGCTGGCGAACACGACCTTGATGTTGTTGGCGTGGGCGAGCTGGCGCATCGACGTGAGGTTGCCCTGGATGTCTTCGTCGCTGAGCGGTCCGGTGTTACCCGCGATGTCGTTGGTGCCGGCGAGAATGACGACCGCGTGCGGCTTGAGATCGATCACGTCGCGGCGGAAGCGCAGCAGCATCTGCGGAGTCGTCTGGCCGCTGATGCCGCGATCCACGTAGGGCTTGCCCGGGAAGAAGCCGCCGAATCGCGGCTGCTGCCAGGCGTCGGTGATGGAGTCGCCCATGAAGACTACGCGCCTGGTGGCCGCCGCGGCCGGTTGCAGGGCGCGATTGGCCTCGCGATAACGGCCGAGGGCGGGCCAGTCCGCGAGGCGTGTGTCGTTGCGCATGAGTGCCGTGAGGGCCGTGGCCATCTCGGGGCAGGTGGAGGACGGGGCCGTCGGGGGGGCGGCCGGCTGCGCGGCGGCGGGAGTCTGGGCCGTGGGCGCGGTCGTCTGGCGGGCGGAAGCGGCGGCGAGACCTGCGCACACGAAGGCGGAGGTCAGGACGAATCGGGTCATGTCTGGAGGCTCCTTTGGGTGCGGATGTTAGCGCGGAAGCGTGGGAACCGGCTCGGAGTTTCGGCGACTGTGTAAGAACGTGCTCAGCCTGGACAGCCGACCGCCACGAAGTCGGGGTCGGATGTGCGATCGAACAGCGGAGAACTCTCGTGCTGACAGCACGTTGCGGGAAGCCGTCGGCTCCCGCCGCGGCGGCGCGGTTCTTGAGGAGCCTTGTGAGGAACCGCCTTGGCGGGCGAACCGCCTGAGGGTGTGGAGGACATGATGCCCCGTGATGCCAGACGAGACATGCCAGCCGGCGGGCACGCCCGGTGGTCGATGCTGTCGGGACGCCAGAAGCGGGAACTCCTGCAACTGATGGGGGTCGGCCTCCTGTCCGTCCTCATCGTCGCGGGGTCGACTGTCCTGAGCCGAAGGTACGTGCCCTCGGGGTCTTCGCCGTCGGCGGCGCGTCCCGAGGCCGGTCAGGCTGTCGCCGGTCTCGCCGCACGGCCGGTGCAGGTGCGTCAGATCGAGGTGCAGGTCGCCTCGTCAGCTCCGGCGCTGGCGCCGACCGGAAGCGTCGTTCGCGGCGGCGTCCAGCCAGGCGCGCAGCGCGCCGCGGCCCGGAATTCCCAGCGGCCGCCTCTGGCTCGCCGCCTGGCGAGGCTCTTTGCGGGCGACGGGCGACATACGGTCCAGCCGTTTCCGATGGTGCCGGCGACCCATCGCTGACCCGCATCCCCGCCCGGACGCATAAGCCCTTGACGCCTTCCGACCGATGCCGCACGATGGGCCGCATGATGCACCCCGCCCGCCAGACCCGCCCTGCCGCCACCCTTCTTCTCGCGTTGCTGCTGTCAGGCTGCGCCGCATCGCGGTCCGCTCCCCGCGCGGCCGCGCCCCCCGACGATCAGACCCTGAAGATGCGTGTGCAGACGTCCATGATGAACGCCTCCGGTGTGCATCCCAACGAAGTGACCACGGCCATCGTGGACGGGGTCGCCACCCTCACGGGCACGGTGCACGATCAGGCCGAGGTGGACGCTGCCATCGCGGCGGCACGCCGCGTGGAGGGCGTGCGCGACGTGCGGTCGGAGCTGAAGATCCGCTGACGCGTCCGCCGTGCCTCGGGCGGCCTGCCTCTTGCGCATCCGCGCGTCCGAACGGTACACTCGCGCGGATTCTCAGGAGGATCGTGCCGTGCCCGTGCTTGACTTATGGTCCATGGCGTTCGTGTTCCTGCTGGCCGCATTCGTCGGCTTCCAGGTCATCCAGAACGTCTCCCGTCTGCTCCATACGCCGCTCATGTCCCTCACCAACGCGATCTCGGCGATCGCGGTGGTCGGGTCGATCATCATCGCGGGTGAGCAGAAAGACACCTTCAGCACCGTGCTCGGCACGATTGCCGTCGCCGCCTCCGTCACCAACATCGTGAGCGGCTTCCTCATCACCGATCGGATGCTGAAGATGTTCCGCGAGCGGAAGCCCCGATCATGAGTGCGGCCGAACACCTCACCCAGGCCAGTTACCTCGCCGCCGCCGCGCTCTTCATTCTGTCGCTCCGGTGGCTGAGCGCGCCGAAGACGGCGCGCCGGGGCGTGCTCGCGGGTGTCGGCCGAATGGCCGCCGCGATCGTCGGCACGCTCCTCCATCCCGAGATCGTCAACTACACCTGGATCCTCATCGCGATTGTCGTCGGCAGCGCGATTGGCGTTCCGCTCTCCCGGGTCCCGCTCACGGCGGTGCCCCAGCGGACGGCGCTGTCGCACGCCTTCGGCGGGCTCGCCGCGGGGCTCGTCGGCACGGCCAAGTATTTTCTCTGGCTGCACGACGGTGAGCTCACGACCTTCCGGATGGCGGCCATCGGGATCGAGGTCATCCTGGGTTACCTGACCTTCACGGGCAGCCTGATGGCGGCCGGCAAGCTCCAGGAGATCATCCCGACCCGGCCGATGACCTATCGCGGCCAGAACGTC
>JANPJN010000502.1:0-2866 GCA_031425515.1 Acidobacteriota bacterium
GTGTCCGGAATCACCGTGCGCGCCACGATCCCTTCGGTTTCGAGCTCCTGGAGCCGGTCGCTCAGCATGCGATCGGTGATGTCGGGGATGGCGGCGCGGAGCACCGCGAACCGGCACGTGGATTTCAGCAGGACGAAGATGATGGCCCCCGTCCAGCGGCGGCCGATGAGCTCGCTGGCGCGGTGGAAACGCGAGCAGAGGGCGGGTGGATGTGTGGCTTTCATGACCTGTCCAGCTCAGGATAACGCGAGTCCGGATAAATCGCAAGCTGCTACTTGACTTATAGTCGCTATCTATTTTATAGTTACACGCGTGGCCGATGAAGGCCCCTTGAAAGACGGGTGACGCAATGGATGCAGGGTTGTTGCTGGCACGGATCGCAATTGGTGGATTGATGGCGGCGCACGGGTCGCAGAAGCTCTTCGGCTGGTTCGGGGGCTACGGGCTCACCGGCACCGGCGGGTTCTTCGAGTCGCTGGGCTTCCGTCCGGGGCGGCTGTTCGCCGGCGCCGCGGCAGTGACCGAGATTGGCAGCGGGGTGCTCCTGGCGATCGGCCTGCTCGAGCCGCTCGCCGCGGCCGCCATGGTGTCGGTGATGATCGTCGCCGCCGTCAGCGTCCACTGGCAGCACGGACTCTTCGCCCAGCACAACGGCATCGAGCTGCCGCTCATCTACGGCGTCGTCGCGGCGGCGCTCGCGCTGACCGGACCCGGCGCGTATTCGGTGGACGCCCTGCTGGGCCTGACGTCCCTCTGGACGCCGGACGTTGTGGTTGGCGCGCTCGCGGCCGGTGTGGTTGGCGGCATCGCGAACCTCGCGCTGCGGAAAACCGCGCCAGTGACGGCCGCCGCGTAATGAGGTGTCGCGCCGGGACGCGGCTGGGCTGAACGGTCAGTCCCGGCCGCGGCTCTGCCGGATCCGGACACGCCTCACGCCACCAGCGACACGAGGGTCAGCCCTGACCCTGACCGATGTGAATCGGCGCGACGCAGTCCGCAGCGTCGGCGCGGATCGGCAGCCAGCGGTGAAAGCCCGGGTCCGAAGCGCCGACGAACATGATCGGGGTCAGCGCCGCGGCGTCGAAGGCCCCGGCCCCTGCCCGCGCGAGCTGCTCCCGGAAGCCCGTGATGGACGGCGACTCCACGATCGCGAAGTAGGTCTGGCGCGTCATGGCGGGTTCGCTGATACGGCGGTGCGCGAGGCAGCGGGGCTCGTGCGATGCGGACTCGAGCCCGGCCTCACGCGCGGCGGCGAGCAGCTCGTCGGGCGTCAGGCGTCCTGCCAGGCCGCGGTCGAACTCACCGTGCAGCACGATGGGGATCGACGAGCTCGCCGGCATGTTCATCGACTCCATCGCCCGACGAAAGACCTGTCGGAACAGGTCGGATGCCAGCTCGAGGCCGGTGCGCGCCGACAACAGCGGCGCGTTGGGCCCGCCGGCCGGCTCGAGCACCAGCGTCCATTTTCCGAGGTGCGCGCGCTCCACCGTGTACGGGTCCGATCGCGTGGTCTCGAGCGAGCGGATGAACAGATAGCCGAGGACCACGATCGCGGCCAGCGCGGTTGCCATCCTGAGCAGCACTCTTGAACGCCCCTTCGTCGTCATCATGAGTCGTTACCGACGACCATGGTAGCCGACTTGTAGCGGACGGTCTGCAGTACAGGCCGCTATCATGGCGGGATGAGATCGCTCGTGCATGGCGGATGGCTCGTGTGCCTCGCGGCCGCCGCGCTGACCGCGGCGCCAGCCGTGCCGCAGACCGACTACACGCCCGCGCGCGAGGCCGCCAGGGCGCTCCCGCAGATGCACGGACTCCTCGTGAGCTCCCGCGGGCAGATGGTGCTCGAGTACTACGCCAGAGGCTACAGCGCTGGCCGGCTCGCGAACATCAAGTCCGCCTCCAAGAGCATCATTGCAACGCTCGTCGGGATCGCCATCGAGCGCAAGCTGATCGCCGGAGTTCGCGAGCCGGTCGCCCGCTGGCTCCCCGAGCTGCGAAGGGACGCCGACCCGCGCCGGCAGGCGATCACGATCGAGGATCTGCTGACGATGCGGTCGGGGCTGGAGTCAACGAGCGGCGGCAACTACGGGCCCTGGGTGGCCAGCCGCAACTGGGTGCGATACGCCCTGGAGCGGCCGATGGTCAGCGATCCCGGGACGTCGATGGAATACAGCACGGGCACATCGCACATCCTCTCGGCCATTCTCACGAAGGCGTCCGGGAAAAGCACCCACCGGTTCGCCACCGAGGTCCTGGCACGACCGCTCGGCATCACGCTGGCGCCCTGGCCGCGCGACCCGCAGGGCATCTACTTCGGCGGCAACGAGATGCTGATGACGCCCCGGCAGATGATCGCGTTCGGCGAAATGTGGCTGAACCGCGGCCGGGCGAAGGGCGCGCAGGTCGTGCCGGCGGCCTGGGTCGAGACCTCCTGCCAGCCGCGCACGCGGTCGCGGTGGGATCCGGATCGCGAGTACGGCTACGGCTGGTGGAGCCAGACGTTCAACGGCCACCGCGCCTGCTTCGCGTGGGGGTTTGGCGGCCAGTACATCTTCGTGTTCCGCGAGCTGGATCTCGTGGTCGTCGTGACGTCCGTGACGACTGTCAGCGACGAGCGGCGGGACTACCGCCGGCAGGTGTTCGAGCTGCTCGAGACCCACATCCTCCCGCGGGCCGGCGGGTGATACGTCCTTCGGGGCTGCGCTACTGGAGCCAGGCGAGAAGTGCCCGCTTGTCGACGGCCTCGAGGAGCTTCCTGTTGGCCGTGCATCCGCCCTGGTTCGATGCCGGCTGCTCCGACTTCAGGCACCGCTCGAAGTGTCCAATCGCGAGCACCTGCGGTGCCGATCGCGGCAGCGCTGGA
>JANPJN010000503.1:0-3806 GCA_031425515.1 Acidobacteriota bacterium
CTCCACCGCCGCGCGCGTGCCGGGCGGCAGGCGTTCCACGAAGCCGCGCAGGATCCCGACGTCTTTCTTGAAGGCGGGCGGGAGCTGGAAGAGCAGGACGCCGAGCTTCGGGCCGAGCGTCGCGGCGGTGGCGCAGAAGACCTGGATCAGTTCGTCGCACTGCTGCAGCCTGGCGTCGTGCGTGATGCGGCGCGGGGCCTTGAGCGTGAACTGGAAGTCGTCCGGGGTGCCGGCCGCCCAGCCGGCCAGCAGGCGTTCGGTGGGCATCCGATAGAAGGTGTAGTTGATCTCCACCGTCGAGAAGCGTTCGGCGTAGTAGGCGAGCATCTTCGCCGTGCTGAACTTCTCCGGGTAGAACGTGCCGCGCCACTCCGGGTAGTTGTACCCGGAGGTGCCGACCTGGATGCGGGGGGCCACAGGCTCCGTCATGGCCCGCCAGTGTACACCCCCGCGCCCGAACGAACGACAGCCTAGAAGCGCACCCCGGCCGACATCAGGAACGTGCGTCCGCCGTCCATGCCCGCGCGCGGACGGGGGTAGCTCGCGGGGCCCGCGGCGGTGCCGAAGGCCGCCGACCGGATGTAGTTCACCGGCAGCCCGTTTTCGTCCTTCGGGCCCGCCGTGTCGGCGGTGATGGCGGTGTTCCAGGAGATCAGCGTCTGGTTGTTGAGCGCGTTCAGCACTTCGGCGCGGACCCAGGGCCGAAGCGATTGCCACACCGGGACGCTGTAGCTCGCCGCCATGTCGAACAGGTGGTAGCCCTTGAACTGCTCGGCCCCCCGCGCGCCGAAGAATACCGACTGGCTCGTCGGCAGCCGCGCGTAGCCGGGGTTGCTCGCAATCTGCGCCGCCGAGAGCGGCACGCCGGCCGCCACGAGACTGTACGTCCGCCCCGAGTTGAACCGGTAGAACGGCGCCACGTCGATGCGTCCGAAGCGCTTGAGGTCCACCTGATACGCGGCCCAGGCGCGGACCTTGTGGCGCTGGAAGTCGTCGAGCCGGCCGTCCGGGAAGCTCCGGGCCGCGACGTAGATCTCCGGGTAGTCGCCGATGATCGACGGCTGCGCGGGGCCGCTGGAGCTCTCCCCCTCGAACGTGCCGTCATTCTGGATCTGCACGGTCCAGTGCGCGTTCAGCGAGAACCGCGCGTGTCCGCGATAGGCGGCTTCCGCTTCCACGGCCTGGTAGACCCGGCGCGGGAGATCCGAGTTGCGATAGACCGCGTTGTCGAACGCGCCGAGCGAGACGCCGTTACGCGACACGACCGTCCGGCCGTCGGCCATCGTGATGAAGTCCTCGACGAACCCGGTCGCGTGCCGCTTCACCCACGTGGCACGCGCCCATACGGATCCGAACACGCGTCCGAGCGACACGGTCGCCACGCGCGTCAGCGGGGAGTGCAGGTCGGCATCGAGGAACACGTTGGCGGTCGGGAACGTTCCCGTGAACGTCTGATAGTTCGCCGGGTCGAACCCGGCCGCGAATCCCCGGCCCTCCCCTGCGGGCCCGACATACGTGCCGGTGATCCGATCGGCGTTGCCGACGTTCGAATTGCGCGAGAACTGGACGTCGTTGTACTTGCCGGCATAGTGTCCGTAAGTCGCGCGAAGGACCGTGCGTCCGTCCGCCGTCAGGTCGTAGGCGCCGGCCAGACGCGGCACGAACGTGTCGCCGTGCGCGCCCGCGATGTCGCCGGTGGCGTTGCTCCGGACGCGCTCGAACCGGCCGCCGATGTCGAACGCCAGACGCGGACCGGCGATCCAGTGATCGTTGACGTAGGCCGACGTGGTCGTGAGGTCGATGCGTGCCCCGCGCAGCGGCATCCAGGTCTGGAGCCGGGAGGTGCCGGGCACGAACCTCGGAATCAGCCGGCCGCTCGCGTCGAGCTCGGGCCGTCCGTCCGCGCCGATGCGGTAGTCGCTCTGGAAGACGTAGCCGCTCAGGCTCTGCGAATTGCCGCCGATGCGCGTGGAGGTGAAGTATTCGGCGCCTGCCTTCAATTCGTGGGTGCCGACGCGGCGCGACGACACGAGGTGGGACACGCTGCCCGTCACCTGGCGGTTGTCGCGCGACTCCGGATCGCTCGAGTCGAAATAGGGAGCGTTGTAGTGGAGATTTCCCGGCACGCCGAGGACGCCGCGCGTCAGGAACGGTGAATCGACGATCGCCGCGCTCGTCCCGCCGGCGTTCTCGAGCTGCCAGTCCTTGCGCGACACCTGCGCCTCACCAAAGGTGCGCGGCCCGAGCGTCCCGCGCCACAGCGCCGACACGATCCGATTCGGCGTGGACGGGGTCGAGAACGTCGCCGGATCGATGCTCGCTCCGAGCGAGGGCTGGCGCAGGTGCGTCCGGTTGTCGATGAAACCGCCCTGCACGGTGTGACCGGGCGCCACGGCGCCGGTCAGCTTCGCCTCGTAGCGGGTGTTGTCGTTGCTCGTCGAGAGCGGCAGCCGCGTCTGGGCAAACACGCTCTGCGATTCCGTCCGCTCCGCGCGAACGCCTCCGAAGTACCAGAGCCGGTCACGCAGTACCGGACCGCCGGCCGTGGCTTCCACGGTACGCGACAGGCGGCTCGCACGGCTGGTCCCCGCCGACCGCTCGATCGGCGTCTCCGCACTCCAGGCCGGGTTGGTGAAGTTGCCGCGGAGGCTCCCGCCGAACCGGTTGCCGCCGCTCTGCGTGACGACGTTGATGACGCCGCCGCTGAAACGGCCGTACTCGGCCGAGATACCCGAGGTGAGAACCTGGACTTCCTGGATCGCATCCTCGATGAACAGGTTGTTGGCGGTGCCGAGCACGTTGTCGTTGATGTCCACACCGTTCATCAGGAACACGTTGTCGTACGCAAACGATCCGCCGATCGTGAGCTGCGAGGCGCTCGGCGTGTTGTCCGACAGCCCCGGCGTCGTCTCGGCCACGAGAAACGGCGTCCGCCCAATGGGCAGGACCGCCACGTCAGACGCAGGCACGTGCACGGCCCGGCGGGACGCAATCGGCGACGGCGCGTCGGCGCGGACCTCGACGCGTTCGGTGACCCCCGCCGGCGCGAGCGTCGCGTCGAGGACGACGACGCTGCCGAGCAGAATCGGCGCGGTGCGGTCGACGCCGCTCATGCCGTCCATGCGAAAGCGCACGGCGTAGCCGCCGGGTGCAAGGCCTGGCAATGCGTAGACGCCGTTGACGTCGGTCACAGCCTCACGCTCCCCTTGCAGCGCAGGGGACGTGACCGTCACCATCACGCCCGGCAGCGGTCGGGCGTCCGCGGTCGTCACGCGACCCGAGAGGGTGCCCGACTGCTGCCCCTGCGCATGCCCCATCGCGGGAGCCAGGCAGACGAGCGCCGGAACGAGCAAGCGAGAAGCAAAGCGGATCATGGCGGACGTACTCCTTGGAACAAGCCGCGGCCAACTCGCGCCGAAGCGGCAAACCGATGCTCCGAAATGAGCACGCCCTGTGCCAGCAAGGGGCTGAGCCGCTTTCTCTTTTGATTGGAATGACTTATTGGCTGGGGCCAGTGCCCCGACATGGCGCGCGAGGCGCGCGAACTGTGCCGAAGTGAGACGCTCCTTACAGCGGTTGTTACCGCGCTGCCGGAGACGGGGCCGCAACCGCGACCTCATACGACGCCGTGTCGGCCGCACCGCCGGCCGTGACTTCGGCGAGCGCGACTTCGTACGCCCCCGGCAGAAGGGCATCGCCGGTGATGCGTGCGGTCACCATCGCCTGGCCCTCAATCGTCAACGCACGCAGATCGCCGCGGGACCACACCACCTGTCCGCCGCTCCAGCCTCGAAGCACGGCCGCGT
>JANPJN010000504.1:0-6660 GCA_031425515.1 Acidobacteriota bacterium
CATCCTGGCCGACAGCCTGCCCGAGCAGTTGAACCTGCCGGTCGGTGCGGCAACCGGGGGGGCCGGCCTTGCCGCGTCCGAAGGGATCCCCGACGGAGGGTTCGACCTCGAGCGCCATGTGCAGCTCATCGAGCGCGAATACATCGCCGAAGCGTTGCGGCAGTCCGGCGGCGTGAAGGTGAAGGCGGCCGACCTGCTCGGGATGAGCTTCCGCTCGTTCCGGTATTACACAAAGAAGTACAACCTCAAGTGACCCCGGCCGGTTCGGGCACGGTTCCGATGCCGTCTCAAGTGACGGCTGACAATTCAGCGCTCCCCGGGTTGACAGAAATTGTTGGCCGGCCAAATATTGTCAGTAGCGGGAGAGCTGATTTTCAAACCGGATCTCTGGTCTAACCGTCATAACAACAGGGAGTTGCGGGCGGCACCACCGATGGCAAGGCGAGGCGGCACTGCCGTTGCTGTAGTGGTTCCCGTCGCCGCTGGTCAACCTGGCGCGACCCACCATCCGAGTTGACTGACGGCACCAATTTTCCTGAGGAGTAGGCACAATGAAGGCTCGCAATCAAAAGGGTTTCACGCTCATCGAACTGCTGATCGTCGTGGCGATCATCGGCATCATCGCGGCCATCGCGATTCCCGGTCTGCTTCGCGCCCGCATGTCGGGTAACGAAGCGTCGGCCATCGGGTCCATGCGCGCGGTCAACAGCGCCCAGTCGACGTTCTCGTCGAGCTGTGCGGCCGGCGGCTACGCTTCCACCCTGGTCGACCTCTATACCCCCCCGACCGGCAGCACCGCGGGCTTCATCAGCCCCGACCTGAATGCCAACGGCGTCGTGAAGAGCGGCTACGAAGTGAACGTCGGCGCTGGCACGACGGGCACCGCCCTCGCGGCGGCAGCATGCAACGCGGCTACGTCGGTGGTCGATTACTTCGCCGAAGCCCACCCGTCGTCCACCTCGTCTGGCACGCGTTCGTTCGGCACCGACCAGCGCGCGACGATTTTCCAGCAGGCCGATGGCACCCCCTTCACGGAACCGCTGGTCACTGCTGCCACGACGCCGATTCAGTAGTCTCCGGTCGGCGCATAATGCAGGGAGGTGCCCGAAAGGGCACCTCCCTTTTTCCTTTTCAGCACAGCCCATGCACAGCCGCCAGTGGAGCAGCCGGGGTTTCACCCTCATCGAGCTGCTCGTCGTCGTCGCCATCGTGGGCATCCTGGCGTCCATCAGCATGGGCCTCTACGTCCACGCGCGCGTGCAGGGTAACGAGGCGTCGGCCATCGCGTCCCTGGAGTCGGTCAACCAGGCGCAGTTTGCCTTCGCGCAGGCCTGCGGCGGCCAGCATTTCGCGTCTTCCCTGGCGAGCCTGGCCGTGCCGATGCCCAGCACGGGCGCGGGCTTCCTCAGCCCGGATCTGGCGGCGGATCCCCTCCTCAAGGCCGGCTATCAGTTCGTGATGGGCGGCACGCCGCTCGGTGGGGACCAGAAGTCCTGCACGGACGAAGGGCTGCTGCAGGGCTACTTCGTCACCGCCGATCCCGAGCGCCCCGGTATTTCAGGCAGCCGCTTCTTCGCGACGAGCACGGATCGTGTGATCTTCACTGACGCGGCCTCCTTCACCGGCACGATGCCGGAGACCGGCGCGCCGCCTCAGGGCGCCGAGTTGAAATAGTCCCCTCCGAGCGGCCGCCTCGGCTGAGCCCTTGACCCTCGAACCCCCGCGCGGTACAACAGAGCCTCCAATCATGACGACGAAGAGCCGGACGCTTCTCCTTGGATTCGCGGCCCTGGGCCTCGCGGCGGCCTCCGCGTCGAGCGTCGTGCACTACCGGCTGCTCACGAACCCGGCCTACAGCAGCTTCTGCGACGTGAGCGCGACGGTGAACTGCACGCAGGCGTACCTGAGCCAGTACGGCAGCCTGTTCGGGGTGCCGGTGGCGGTCTTCGGCGTGCTGTTCTTCCTGCTCGTGCTCCTGCTCGTCGGTCCCGGCGGAGGCGAGACGTCCCGCGTGCGGGATTCCGTGCCCGGCTACGTCTTCGCGCTGTCCACGATCGCCCTCGCCTTCTCGCTGTATCTCGCGTGGGCGTCCTACGTGCAGCTCAAGACCTTCTGTGTGCTGTGCGCCGCGACCTACGTGGCGGTGCTTGCCCTGTTCATCATTTCCGGTGGAGCCACGACTGTTCCCATGACCACGCTGCCACGCCGCGCCCCGCGCGATCTCCGCCATCTCCTGTCCAGCCCCGCGGCGCTCGTGCTCGCGCTGCTCTACCTCGCCGGCGCCGGCACGGCCATCGCCTATTTTCCGGACGAGCCGTCGAGGGCTCAGGCGCCCGCCGGCGTCGCGCAGCAGATGACCGAGCAGCAGCGCGCCGAGCTGGTCAAGTGGTGGGATCTCCAGCCGCGGGTCGATTTGTCCGCGCCAGCGGCGGGCGCGAAGGTGGTGCTGGTCGGATTCAGCGACTTCCAGTGCCCGCACTGCCGCAGCGCGCACGAGACCTACCGGGGCCTCCGTGCGAAGTACGCGGCCAACAGCCAGTTCCGCTTCATCGCCAGGCATTTCCCGCTCGAAGGGGAGTGCAATACGAACGCGCCGGGCGGCAATCACATGGCCGCCTGCGAATCCGCCGCGGCGGTGGTGATGGCCCGGCAGACGGGGAAGGCGGCCGCCATGGAAGACTGGCTCTACGAGCACCAGATGACGCTGACGCCCTCGAACGTGCGCGAGGCGGCGAAGGACATCGCGGGCATCGCGGACTTCAACGGCGGGTATGCCAAAGCGCTCGAGGAAGTGCGCGAGGATGCCCGCATGGGCGGGGTGCTTGGCGTCACCTCCACGCCGACGTTCTTCCTCAACGGGCGCAAGCTTCCCGCGGGCGTTGTCCCCGCCGAGTACATCGACGCCCTCATCACCGTGGAGCTGCAGCGAGCCAGGTAGTCCGCCGGGCCGCTCAATCATGGCTGCCGCAATCCGCACGGAGGCGCTCACCAAGGATTACGCCGTGGGCTTCTGGCGCAAGCGCCCCTACCGGGCGCTCGATGCCCTCACCCTCGACGTTCAGGCCGGCGAGGTCTTCGGCTTCCTGGGCCCGAATGGCGCCGGCAAGACGACCACACTCAAGCTCCTGATGCAGCTCGTCTACCCGACGGGCGGCCGCGCGGAAATTCTCGGGCGCCCCGTCGGCGACGTCGCCACCCGCCGCCGCATTGGCTACCTTCCCGAGAACCCCTCGTTCTACGACCACCTGACCGCCGAAGAGCTCCTGCACTATTTCGGACGGCTGTTTGGCTACGACGCCGCCGATCGACGCAGGCGTGTCTCGAGCCTGCTGGACCGGGTCGGCATCGGAAAAGAACGGCGGCTCCAACTCAGGAAGTACTCCAAGGGGATGGTCCAGCGGGTGGGCATCGCGCAGGCGCTGCTCAACGACCCCGAGGTGGTCTTCCTGGATGAACCGATGTCGGGGCTCGACCCGATCGGCCGCCGCGATGTGCGGGCGCTCATCCTGGAGCTGCGCGATCAGGGGCGCACGGTGTTCTTCAGCTCGCACATCCTGGCCGACGCCGAGGCGCTGTGCAGCAGAGTGGCGATTGTCGCGGCGGGGCGCCTTGCCTCCATCGGCCGCCTGTCCGATCTGCACGCCTTCCACCTGCGCGGGTGGGAGGTGGTGGTCTCGGGCCTCCCGCAGGACGCGTTCGACCGCATCCGGCAAGGGGCCGTGCGCGCGACCCAGATCTCGCCGGGCCGCTACGCCTTCGAGCTCCCGCTCGATCAGCCCCCGGAGCGGCTGCTGCCGGATCTGGCGGCGGCGGGGGGCTCGCTGGTGTCGATCAATCCGGTGCGCGACTCACTCGAGGATTTCTTCATGCAGCGCGTGGCCGCGGTCGGGGCAAGAGACCCCGGGGCGCGAGGCCCCGAGGCCCAGAACAATGCCGCGCGCGGACCGGCCGGCCAATCTCCACAGGCCGGCGGGAGCGCCTGATGCACGTCGTCCGCACGGTGGCCGTGAGCGTGTTCCGCGAGTCCGTGCGCGACCGCGTGCCCTACAACCTCGTGGTCTTCGCCGTGCTCCTCATGGGCGCCTCCTACGTGCTCGGGCAGCTCACCGCCGGCCAGGACGTCAAAATCATCAAGGACCTCGGTCTGGCCGCCATCTCGATCTTCGGGCTCTTCATCGCGATCTTCATCGGCATCGGCCTGGTCTCGAAGGAGGTCGAACGCCGGAGCATCTACGCGCTGCTCGCCAAGCCGCTCAGCCGCACCCAGTTCATCATCGGCAAGTACGCCGGGCTCGTCCTGACCCTGTCCGTCAACATCACGGTCATGACGCTGGCGTTGTATCTGGTGCTCGCCTATCTGGGATGGGATCAGACCCCCGCGATGAAGGCCGCCGAGGAGGCCCCGATCCTCGACCCCGCGCTCCTGAAGGCGGTGATCCTCATCGGCGTCGAGTTGATGGTGGTGACCGCCGTCGCGCTCTTCTTCTCGACCTTCTCGACGCCGCTCCTGTCCGCGGCGCTCACGTTCGGCCTGTTCGTGGCGGGGCGCTTCAACGCGGACCTCCGGAACTTCGACGCCGTGGTCGATTCGCGGCTCACCGTCTGGGTCGCCCGCGCGGCCTACCACGTGCTCCCCGACTTCGCCGCGTTCGACGTCAAGACGGAGGTCGTGCACGGCCTGCCCGTTCCCCTTGCCTACGTGGCGGCGACGACGGCGTACGGCGGGCTGTACATCGCGGCGCTCGTCGCGGCGGCGGCGGTCGTCTTCTCGCGGCGCGACTTCAAATGACGAGCCTGCTCTCGAGGCCGGCGGGGGCGGCGCTCGCCGTGGCGGCGCTGGCCGGCGCGATGCTCGTCCAGTCGGCGCGGGATCGCTGGTATCCGCGCGTCGAGAGCATCCGCACCGGTGTGCTGTACGTCCGGTCGCCGGCCGCGATGCAGCGGCTGGCGTTCGGGTTCCGGGCGCTCGCCGCCGACCTCTACTGGGTGCGCGCGATCCAGCACTTCGGGGGCGCGCGGCTGGAGACCGGGCCCGACACTGCCGGGCAGCGCTACGCGCTGCTCTACCCGCTCCTCGACCTCGCCACGACACTCGACCCCTGGTTCAATATCGCCTACCGCTTCGGCGCGATCTTCCTCGGCGAGCCGCCTCCCGGCGGGCCCGGCCGCCCGGACCAGGCGATTGCGCTGCTCCGCAAGGCCGTCGTCGCCATGCCGCTCAAGTGGCAGTACTACTACGATGTCGGGTTCGTGTATTACTGGCGCCTGCGGGACTACAAGACGGCCAGCGAGTGGTTCCAGCGGGCGGCGGAGCAGCCCGATGCGCCGAACTGGCTGCCCTCGCTCGCTGCATCGATGCTGACGCGCAGCGACGACCGCGCCACGGCGCGGGCCATGTGGCAGCGGCTGCTCCAGTCCGAGCAGGACTGGATCCGCCGCACAGCCGACCGCTCCCTGCTCCAGATTGACGCGCTCGATCAGATCGATCGGCTGGACGAGGCGATCAGGCGCGTGGGACCCGATCCCGACGGCCGGTTCTCGTGGGCGTTTCTCGCGTCCCGCACGCGCCTCCGGCAGGTGCCGATCGATCCCGCGCAGACGCCGTATGAGCTCGACCCCGTGACGGGCCGCGTCCGGGTCGCCTCGACCTCGCCGCTCTTTCCGATGCCCGACGAGACCGGGGGCGGCCAGTGAGCGTGGACGCGCTCCACACGACCATCCTCGCGCTCCTGGGCCTGGCCGTGGGGAGCTTCCTGAACGTCTGCGTCCACCGGCTCCCGCGCGGCGAATCACTCGTACGCCCCGCGTCGCGCTGCCCGCACTGCGGCTACGTGCTGCGCTGGTACGACAACATCCCGGTCCTCAGTTATCTCTGGCTCGGCGGCCGATGCCGGCAGTGCCGCGATCGGATCGCGCTGCGCTATCCCGCGCTGGAGCTCGTCACGCTCGTGCTCTTCCTCGTCCACGGCGCCATCTTCGGATGGACCGGCCTGCTCGTCGTCCGCCTGCTCTTCGCCTGCGCGCTCATCGTCCTCTTCGCCATCGACCTCGAGCACCATCTGCTGCCCGACGTCATCACGCTGCCGGGGATCGTGGTGGGGCTGGTGTGCAGCGTCGTCTTTTCGCCGGGGATCGTGGACGCCGCGATCGGAGTCGTGATCGGCGGCGGCGTGCTGTGGCTCATCGGCGAAGCGTACTTCCGCTACTCCGGGCAGGAGGGCATGGGCGGCGGCGACGTCAAGATGCTGGCGATGATCGGCGCCTTCCTGGGCTGGAAGCTCGTGCTCGTCACGCTCGTGCTGTCGTCGGTCGCGGGATCGGTCATCGGCCTGGCCGTGATCGCGATGAAACGGGGCGGGATGAAGTATGCGCTCCCCTACGGCACCTTCCTCGCCCTCGGCGCGCTGGCCGCCTCACTCGCCGGCGAGCGGCTGGTCAGTTGGTATGTGAGTTTTTACTGAGCCATCAGCTGTCAGCTCTCAGCTTTCAGCGCGGGTGCAAGCAGCTCGTACCGCACGCGAGAACACGGCACCAGAAACTGACAGCTGATAGCTGAAAGCTGATAGCTATAAGGATACCCATGCCCGCCAATTTGACCCCGCAGTACAGTGCCGCTGAGGAAGCGTTCAAGAAGGCCAAGACCAGCGAAGAGAAGCTGGC
>JANPJN010000505.1:0-4410 GCA_031425515.1 Acidobacteriota bacterium
AGCGCTCCGTCGAGACGCTCACGGCCCGGAAGGACGACATCACCGGACTCGCCGTCGCCTCCGACGAGCGAATCGAGGCCTACCTTCTGTACGCGGCACGGGGAGGAGATGGGGCAGAGATTCTGTCGCTGCGCTCGTACATCGATGATGACGGAGCCCGTCTGAAGCAATTACTGGCCAGACTCGGTGTGGGAACGTTCCGGTTCCCGAAGGTCCACCCGGCGGAGATCCCCAAGGAGCTCCTGGAGACGCTCGGTTTCCGCCCCGCCGAGGGGCATCTACTCTACACAGCGAAGGCGCGGTCCGGCTAGGCCTCGACTAGCCCCAGAAGCGCCCACCCGCAAGTTTCCCTGATTGATTGACAGTTCGACGGGCCGCTTCTGTATGGCCGGACACCGTGGCCGGACTTTGATGGACGTACGGATGCGGCATACGATGTCAAGGTCATGACCATAAAGAAGGTCCCCATCCTGCTCGGGCTGTTCCTTCTCATCACGGGCGTACCGTCGGCCGCGAAGTTCTACACGGACTGGCTGTGGTTCAAGGAGCTCGGCTACGAGTCGGTTTTCCTGCGATCGCTGAGCGCGCAGGCCTTGGTGGGCACCGTCGCTGGCGTCGCCGTGTTTGCGCTGCTGGCGGGGAACCTCGCGCTCGCACTGCGAGCCCTGCGCCCCCGTCAGTTCATCATCAATACGCAGCACGGCCCGCAGACGATCAGGATGAATCCGGCGAGCGTCCGGCCGGTCGCGATCGGGGCCGTCAGCATCGTCTCGCTGCTCGTTGCGAACTCTGCCGCAAGCCAGTGGGAAACGTGGCTGTATTTCTTGAACGCCACGCCCTTCGGCAAGACCGACCCGATCCTGGGCCACGATATCGGCTTCTACGTGTTCACGCTGCCGCTGCTGGAGATGGTCCAGGGGATCCTGTTCCTCGTCATCTTCCTGATGGCGGCGGTAGCGGTCGTGGCGTACGTGGTCGCGGAGGAGGTCGGACTCGACGCGGGGCGGGGCGTGTTCATGTCGCGGCGCGCGGGGCGGCACTTGGGGCTGCTCGCCGCCGCGGCGCTGCTCGTGCTGGCATTCGGCGCCTGGCTGCAGATCCCGCAGCTCCTGACGGCCACCTCCGGAGTGGTGACCGGGGCGACCTATGCCGACGTCAACACCCGCATCCCCGCGCTGTGGGTCCTGGCAGGGGCCGCGCTACTCGGCGCCGTACTGGCCGTCTTTCAGGCCTTCCGGGCGGGACGCCTCTGGCCGATTGCGGCGGCGGTCGCGCTCTACCTCGTCGCGTCGATCGGCGGCAGCGTCTATGCCACGATCATTCAGCGCTTCGTCGTCGCGCCAAACGAGCAGGTGCGAGAGACACCGTTCATCGTCCACAACATCCACGCGACGCGCGCGGCGTTCGGTCTCGACGGCGTGACCGAGCGGCCGCTGTCCGGTGAAGCGAGCCTGACGCGCGCCGACCTCGAGCGCAACGCGACGACCGTCGACAACGTCCCGCTCTGGAACGAGCGTCCGCTGCTTGACACGTTCAGCCAGATCCAGGAAATCCGCACGTACTACGATTTTGTCGCGGTGGACAACGATCGGTACACCATCAACGGCAAGTACCGCCAGATCATGCTGTCGGCGCGCGAGCTGAACTCCCGGAGCCTGCCGAGCCGCACGTGGATCAACGAGCACCTGACGTTCACGCACGGCTACGGCCTGACGCTCGGTCCCGTGAACGAAGTCACGAAGGAAGGGCTGCCGGTCCTGTTCATCAAGGACCTGCCCCCCGTGTCCAGCGTGGATCTCAAGGTGACGCAGCCGGCCATTTACTACGGCGAGCTGCCGAACGATCACGTGTTCGTCAAGACGAAGACCGAAGAGTTCGACTACCCGCGCGGTGACGACAACGTGTTCACCCAGTACAGGGGTGACGGCGGCGTGGCGCTCTCGAACGTCTTCCGGCGGCTGATGTTCGCGATCCGATTTCGCTCGACCGATACGTTTTTTTCGCCGAACCTGACCGAGACGAGCCGCGTGATGATGTACCGCAACATCGCGGAGCGCGTGAAACGGATCGCGCCGTTCCTCCGGTACGATCCGGACCCGTACCTGGCGATCTCGGACGGCACGCTCGTGTGGATGCAGGACGTCTACACGACGTCACGGCGGTATCCGTACTCCACGACGGCCGGCGGTGTGAACTACATCCGTAACTCGATCAAGGTGACGATCGACGCCTACCACGGCAAGACGACGTTCCACGTCGTGGATCCGACGGATCCGATTGCGCAGACGGTGGGGAAGGTCTTTCCGGGCCTGCTGAAGCCGCTCGAGACGATGCCCGAAGGGCTGCGGACGCGCCTGCGCTATCCGCAGCAGATCTTCACGCTGCAGGCCTCGATGTTCGCCACGTTCCACATGCTGAACCCGGCGGTCTTCTACAACCGCGAAGACCAGTGGGAGATTCCGTCGTTCGACATCGGCGGCAAGCCGACGCCGATGCACCCGTACTACACGATCATGAAGCTGCCTGGCGAGACGGGCGCCGAATACATTCAGATGCTGCCGTTCACGCCCCGCGGCAAGGACAATCTGGCGTCCTGGATGGTCGCACGCAGCGACGGCGCGAACTACGGCAAGCTCGCGGTCTTCCAGTTTCCGAAGCAGACGGTGATCTTCGGGCCGCGCCAGGTCGCGGCGCGGATCAACCAGGACCAGGTGATCTCCCCGCAGATCACGCTGTGGAACCAGCAAGGGTCAGAAGTCATCCAGGGCCAGTTGCTCGTCATTCCGATCGAGGAGTCGCTCATATACATTCGGCCGCTCTACCTGAAGGCCGCGGGCGGCCAGATTCCTGAGCTGAAACGCGTGATCGTGGCCTACCAGAACAACATCGTCATGGCCGAGACGCTCGACGCGGCACTCGAGCGGATTTTCCCTGGCGGCGTCCCGGGACCGGGGCCCCAGCCTCCAGTCGTCGAGGGACAACCCACGAGGGCCTCGGCCGCCGGAACGCCGCCGCCGGCGTCACTGGATGTGCAATCGCTCGCGGACCAGGCGCGTTCACACTACCAGCGCGCGCTACAGGCCCAGCGAGACGGGAACTGGGCGCTTTACGGCGAAGAAATCAAGAAGCTCGGAGAAGTCCTGGAGAGGATGCGGAAGCAATGATGACGATCATGTTCGTGTCGCGGGTCCTGTCTTATCGAGCAGCACCGCCACGAGGATGTCGCTGACGACGTTGGTCATCGCGCGCGCGCGGCCCACGAGCCAGTCCACGGTGAAGAGCAGCGGCACGATCTCGATCGGCAGGCCGACGGTGGTCAAGACGACCGTCAACGAAATCAAGCCGGCATCGGGGATGCCGGAAATGCCTACGCCGGCGACGATGCAGCCGAACGCCGCGACGAGCTGTTGAGTGAGTGAGAGATCCAGCCCGTGCACCTGCGCGACGAAGAGCACCGCCATCGCCTCGTATAGCAGGATGCCGTCGTTGTTCAGGTTCGTACCGACGCACGCTGCCAGCCGCGCCGACTGCGGCGAGACGTTCATCGTGTTGAGCGCCGCCAGCGTCACCGGGAGGGTCGCCAGGCTGCTCGCCGCGCCCATCGCGTAAAGCACCGGGTCGCGCGCGCCACGCCAGAACGCGCGCAACGACATCCGCGCGACGAACAGGATCCACGCCTGGTACGTGATGAACACGTGGATCGCGAGCCCGAGCAGCGCCACCCCCACGTAGACCGCCAGGCCCCTGAGCGGCGCAAAGCCCTGCTCCCCGATGGTCTTCGCGACGACGCCGAACACGGCGAACGGGATGAGGCGAATCACCCATGCCAGGAGGATTTCGGTCGATCGAAATGCCGTGCCTACCAGATCTTCGATGGCGCGGTAACCCGTGTCCCCGCGCGACGTCTGCTCCCGTTTCACGGCTCTCAGCGCGAGCCCGACGACCACGGAGAGAAGAATGATCGTGATGACGAGGTTTTCACGAAACGGGTCCACGAAGTTCGTCGGGATGTAGCCGCTCAGTGTCTTCAGGAACTCGATCTTGCCTGGCGCCGCGGCGGGCGCCGCTGCGATCGCCGGAAGCGTCATGTGGGTACCGGGCTTCAGCCAGTTCGACAGACCCAACCCGATCAGCAGGGCGATGGCCGTGTTGATCGACGTGATCGCGACCATCCGGCCGGCGGCGCGGCCGGCGATGTCCGTCTTGAGGAAGGCGTCGAGAATCGCGAAGAGGAGCAGCGGCACCGCGAACAGCTTGACCAGCTGAATGACGAGCCTGCCGATTTCTCCAAGAGAGCCGGCGTCCTTGCCCAGCAGCACCCCGGTCAGCACGCCCAGGGTGATGCCGGCCAGAATCTGCAGGTAGAGCGGAATGCGTGGCGAAGACAACCCCGCCATCCTACCTTGCGGG
>JANPJN010000506.1:0-4215 GCA_031425515.1 Acidobacteriota bacterium
CGCAGCCAGGTGCTGCTCTCGCTCGACGCGAGCCGACGGCCCATGACGTGCGCAGCCGAGGACGCCATCCGGATGACAAGGGATTCGGGCAGATCCTGATCGTGCCGGACCTCGGCGTCCAGTCGCCGGAGGCCGGGGATCGGAAACGGCGTCGATCCAAACAGTTCTGTTTCCGGGATGTCGACGCGGCCGTACAGATCGAGGATGTTCGCGGGGGCGCCGTGCGACTGATTGCGTGTCAGGAAGCCCTGCGCGTGTGACCAGCGCACCCACGTGTCGAGATACTCCAGGTGCATCGCGGCGAGCGTCTCGCGGTAGTCGCTCTTCATGCGGCCGAGCGCGTCGGCGTCGGCAGGCCTGCCGCCGAGCAGTTCGGTCTGGACGCTCCGGATCTCGTACCCGTGCATCCGCTGGAAGGCGTCCGGCAGGTTCGGGGTCCAGCTTGCACCGTAGTACTCGAAGGAGTCGTGGAACTGACCCCGGAGCAGTCCTCGCGGAAAGGCGGCGAACGCCTTCGTGAACGGCGCGAGATACCGCTGCAGCGCGTCGGACGAGTAGGGATCCAGGACCAGCCCCTCGCCGCCTGGCGCCGCGCGCTTGACCTGCATCTTCGTCGGTACGCCGCCGAGCCGGCCGTCCACGAGCGCCATGGTGCTGCTCGCATCCTCTACGCGGACCGACGGGCCGCCGAATGGCCACCCGGTGCCGGTCGCCATGTCCACCCCCAGGCCGAGTCGCTGCGCTTCGCGTCCGACGTGCGCGATCATCTCCATCCACGCTGGCGAGAGGAAGTCGATGGACCGGTCTTCGTAGCCCTTCGCGCCGTAGATGGGGGTGATCTCGACGCCGCCGAGATTCGCCGCCGCGAACTGTTCGAGCTGGCGGGTGAGGCTGGCTTTGTCCACGGCGCTGGCCGGCCACCACCAGCGCGTCCACGGCCTGTGATCGCGCTCGGCCTGCGGCCACGGGTCGGGCGGTTGTGCGGCGGTCAGCGCCGCCGCCGCCACAGCGAGAGAGACGATCACCCAGCGCAGGGTCGGGGCAGGAGCGGGCATGGGCTGAAGAGTAGCGCAACCTCACCGGCCAGACGTCGGTTCAATCCGGGCGCACGGGCACGCGCCTTCCCTATCGCCCCGTCGTCAGTCGCGGAGCCTCTTCCAGCGCGGCGGCGTGCCGTGCGAACGCGTGGGTGTCGAGCGCGTGCAGAAGGAGAAGGTCGGTCAGACGGACGGCCTCGATCAGATCGGTGAGCGCCGGAGCGGTCCCGGCGGCGATCGCACCCTTCAACGCGTGATAGCGAACGAGCGCGGCGCACGTCCGCAGCCATTCGACGATGGTCCGCAGCCCGCGGCCCTGATACGCGATCCATGCACCGAACAGGCGCGCGGCCAGGTAGTTCTTCATTGCGCGGTCGAACGGGGGGAACGCCGGGGCGACGCGCTCCGCCCAGCGCTCCTCGAAGCGGTCGATCGGCGCCAGGTCTAGCCATACGTCTGGCGGGGCAATCGCGGCAATCCGGTCCATCGTGCGGGCCTGCGCTCCTGGATCCGCGCCACTTCGGGAGTCTGCGGCGTCGAAGGCTGCCTCCACATGTTCCGTGAGGCTCCGGGTCCCTGGCCGCCAGACACGCACGCGCTCGGTGGCGTCGGCCATCCGGTCGAGCGCCTCGCTCCACGTCAACCCCGCGTCTCCAAGGCACGTCAGCCCGGCGCGCTCCCACGCCGCGTAGCCATCGAGATCGGTCAGGATGCCTGGACGCACGAGCGGCGGTAGCGCGTCTGTCGCATCGAGGCCTTCGACCGGATCCTCGAGCCGCAGCGGCGGCCGGGCCTCGACAATCGTGAGCGGATCGGCATGAAGCAGCAGGCCGGCAGCCGTCGGACAGAAGTGCGACAGCGAGATGAACGACCCGCGTCCATCGCGCAGGATGATGCGCGGGAAGTGCCGGCACGCCGAGGGCAGCGCATCCGGGCCCGCCGCCTCGTGGATGAGACACAGCCGGCCGCGCTCGTTGTCCAGGAACACGCACCCGCCCGCAGCGTCGCGGGCGACGGACCAGGCCTGAGGCCCCTCTTCCGGGGCCCGTCGCAGGAACAGGGCGCCCGCCGTGTGCGGGCGTCCGAGACCGTGTGCGTCCACGACGGCGAGGACATGATCTTCCGCCGGCACCGTCCATGTGCGGCAGCAGGCGCCCGCGTGCCGGCAGCGATAGGCGGCATGCAGCGACAGGCAGAACACGGGCATGGTGTGGATCATGTCGCGCGGCCGGCGGGAACGCAACGCGTCACGGCGACGTTTCGGCGCGGGAAGTTCAAAAATCGGAGCGGCGATCACGAATCCGGTGGCGCCCCACACGGTCCAGCGGCCGTACGCTCGATTTTTCGAGCGTTCTCCGCGGCGCGGGATTTGCTCCCTCGAAGATACCCGCCATGTCGGCACACGCTACCTTCGGCCCACGACTCCGCTGCGAACGCGAACGGCGCGGCATTTCTCTGAGCGCCCTCTCCACTCGGACGAAAGTCGGCGCCGATCTCTGGATCGGTCTCGAGAGCAACGACTTTTCGAAGTGGCCTTCGGGCATTTTCGCGCGCGCGTTCATCCGCGACTACGCACGGGCCGTGGGGCTGGACGAGGACGACCTCGTCGACGACTTCTGCCGCCTCTTCCCGAAGGTGGGCGATCGGCGCGCCGCGCGGATCATCAAGGCCCAGGCGGAACTGATCGGCCACGACCCGTCCGCGCTGGACGAGGCCGCTCTGCTGCCGCCAGAAGGGGAGCGCCGGGCGTCGGGGCGCGAGCGCCAGGCCGAGGTCCGGGCACGCCGAATCCGCTTTGCCCCGCGCACCGTGTCGGCCGCCATTGATGTCGGCTGCACGCTCTCGCTCGCGGGCTCGCTCTCTGGCTTTGCCGGCGTCGGCTTCTGGGCGGCAGCCGGCGTGGCCGGGCTCGCCTACTTTTCGGTGGCGACCATCTTCAGTGGCGCCTCCCCGGGCAGCCATGCCGTGGCCTTCCTCCGCCCGCGCATCCCGGCCCTGTTCGCCGTCCAGGACCACCGCGCTCACGCCTGACGCACCTCTCCGTCCGACTCTGCCGTTCCATCTGGCCGTCCGCTTGCTTACGATCCGGCCAGGAACGAAGGGGGACAAACGATGGCTATTCTTTCTTGGATTGTGTTCGGTCTCGTGGTCGGCATCATCGCCAAGTTTCTGATGCCTGGCAAAGATCCGGGCGGCTTCATCGTCACCATGCTGCTCGGCATCGCCGGGTCGCTGATTGGCGGGTTCATCGGTCGGGCGTTCACTGGCAGCGAGCCGGGTGCGAGCGCTGGGGCCGGGTACATCATGTCGATTCTGGGCGCCATCATCCTGCTGGCGATCTATCGCATGATGGTTCGACGCCGCGTCTAGTCCGGAACGCTCGGCTTCCAAGAGAGGCGCATGGGACCAGCCCCGTTGGCTGGGCCATGCGCCTTTTGCATGTTCGGCTCTTCCAGAACGGCGCCTTTCACCGGTATGGCACAATCGATCAGCCAGCCCTGACCGTCAGAAGGAGAACGCTGATGCGCCCCATTCGTCCGCTGCTTGCCGCACTCGTGGCAGCCACATGCCTGATTTCCGGCCAGGCGGCCGCCCAGTCGCTCGATGACATCATCGGGATGAACCTCAAGTCGAAGGGCGGTCTCGAGAAGATTCGCGCCACCTCGACCGTGAAGATGACCGGGCAGGTGAGTGCCAGGGAAGACCCCGCGGGTGAGTCGAGAACGGCAGCGACGACCATGATGGCCAAGCGGCCGAACATGATGCGGCGCGAGCAGGTCGTGAACGGCGAGAGCGCGGTCAGCGCGTTCGACGGAACGACGCTCTGGATGTCCAGAGGCGAGATGCCGCCGCAGCAGGCGCCGGGCCCGCAGGCTGCGTACGCCCGGCAGGACGCGGAGTTCGACAGCGTGTTCGTTGACTACAAGGAGAAGGGGCACGCGATCGCGCTGGTCGGCAGGGAGAAGCGTGCCGGCGCGGACGTCTTTCACCTCAAGGTCACGAAGAAGGGCGGCCCCCCGCAGGACTACTACCTCGACGCGTCCACCGGTCTCGAGCAGGCCATCTCGATGACGCTCCAGGGAGGGCCGATGCCGATGGTCGTGGTCACGGAGCTTGCCGATTACCGCGAGGTGGATGGCCGGATGATGCCGTTCTCGATCCGGCAGCGCGTCAACGG
>JANPJN010000507.1:0-2183 GCA_031425515.1 Acidobacteriota bacterium
CGACCCCGCTCCGTCGCTCCTCGAGAATCCCGACCGGAACGCCGCACGCCCGCAGCATCGCTGACAGCTGCCGCCTGAAGTCGTCGTCGTGGCTGATGATCGATGCTGCCAGCTGTGCCATTTTTATTCACTCACTGCACGAGTCGAATGGACTTCGGGAAAATTCCTACCGGTGCGGGGCCGCCGTTCCTGTCCCTGATACCTGTGATGGGAATGATTCGGCCCCAGAGTCCGTTGCCCTGGACTTCTTCGAGGAAAAAGCCCACCCAGTTGGCGGTCTTCAGATCGGCATTCCGTCCGTTGCGCTTGCCGGAGTCGTAGTAAACGGGGTCGTAGAGCGGAATCGGGAAGACGCGCGGGCTGTGGCCGAACGCGCTGCCGGCCACCTTCTTATTCGCCGTGTCCCAGTACGCACCCGGATCTCTGGCGAGCAGTAGCTCCGCACCAGAAACGGTCGGTCCGGCCATTGCTCCGGGTTCCTGCGTGAGCAGGTCTCCCCAGTAATACATGGTGGTGTTGCAATTGGCGATGTTCCAGTCGTACTCGGCGCCACCGGTGATGACAGGCTTGCCCAGGGCGAGCGAAAAATAGAAGCTCACCGTGATGTTGTTACCTGTGGCAGCACGGATATTAAGTCGCTGTCCGCGCTCACTCTCCTGGTTGTATCCCGTGTAGCCCTGTTGATCAGCAGGTATATAGATGTCAGGGTTCGCGAGGGGCTGCCCTTTGTTGTTGAACGCATCGTAAGTGTCATTGCCGTCCCAGGGGGCCGTTTGCCTCTCGCTCCATTTGTCTGGGATGGTAAAAGGCTTCACACACGTCATGGCGTTGGCGGGGGACGCCTCGGCCGTTGCCGTGGCGCCGATATCGGCCGTCGCCATTCCGAAGTAGCGTGCAATCAGCGTCGAGACTGCGTTGCCGCGCTGCGCCTTGCGATAGACGCTCACCTTGACCCGGTTGGGCTCCCCTGTGGGGTCGTTCTGGAACTCCACGTCCGAGGGGTTCACCGACACGGTCCCCGAGATCACCTGGTTGGCCAATGCGGCATTCATCGCGCTGGTCTTGGCGGGGCCGGTGTCGGTCCTGTCCGTATAGCTGTCGTAGACCAGGGCGGTCGCCCCGGCGAGCGCACCGGCGTCGGCGGAGTTCTGTGCCTGGCTCCGCGCCGTCATGAGCATGCCGAGGTCGATGGCCAGCATGCTCGCGCTCAGGAACGCCATGAAGCTCAGGGCCACGAAGACGTACGTCATCCCCGATTCGTCGCGACGGAGCCGTGTCAGTCTTTTCATTGCGCTCTCTCGCTTGGTTGGACGCGTGGACCTATCCGCCCCAGGTCACCCTGCTCACCGCTGCAGTTCCTTGGCCTTCTCCATCTCCGCCTGGTAGGCGGCCTGCGCCGACTTCAGCCGGGCCGCGGCATCGGCCAGCGCCTTGTCGCGCTGCTGGTCCGCTTCCGCTTTCTGGCGCGCCACCTCGGCGTTCTTCCGGGCGACCTCGGCCTCGCGCTGCGCACGCTCCTTCGCAAGCTTCGCGGCCGCACGCTGATCCTCTTCCGCCTTCTTCTGGGCAGCCCGCGCCTCGTCGGCCTTGCGGCTCTCGTCGGCTGCCTTGAGCCGCGCAGCGCTGTCGGCCGCTTGCTTCTCGGCCACCTTCTGCTGCTCGATGGCCTTCATCTGCGCCTTCGTCGGGCCCGCGGGCACGTCGGCCTTCACGACCTTCTTCGCAGGCGCCTGGGGCGCCGCCGCGACGGGCGCGGCCGGCTGGGCGACGGGAGCGGCCTGCGTCTGCGCCTGGGCAGCCGGGGCGGGCACGCGCGGCAGAGCCGCTGCGTTCTGAATCGGTCGCGCCATCGGAATGGCCTGTTCGGGCGTCACCGCTGCCGAGGGGTTCTCCGCGGGGTTGGTGGTCGAGACACGTCCCGGCCGGGCCGCGGGATAGCGAGGTGACCCGACATACGGGTCGGGCTGCGGCTCGGTGCGCTCTGGCGCGCCCATGTACGGGACTACCGGCGCGGGCAGGCCTTCCGACACGCCCATCTGGCCACGACGGATGATCGTCGGCGTGATCATGACGACAAGCTCCGTCTGGTTCTTCTGGAGCGCCTTGCTCTTGAACAGCCAGCCGAGGATCGGGATGTCTCCGATGCCGGGAATCTTGCGCATCGAGTCAGTCACCGAGTTGTT
>JANPJN010000508.1:0-2869 GCA_031425515.1 Acidobacteriota bacterium
GGTGCCACTCGGCGTTGTAGATGAAATTCAGAGTCGCCCCCGCGGGCGCGCCTCGTTCGATCGTGCGGCGGACGGCGTCGGCCTGGTAGCCGAGCACGATGTGGAACCTCGAGATACCGGCCGCGGCCGCGGTCGCGAGGGTGCGCAGGATGAGCGGCTGCCCGAGGACGGAATGGAGCAGCTTGGACTGACGCGTCCCGTTCTGGAATCTGTCGCCGTTGCCGGCGGCGAGGACGACGGCATTGCGGACGGCGGACGCCGAAGCTGTGGTCACGACTGCTCTCTAGCCCTTTCAGACTGTCGGCGCGTGACGTAGCCCGCACCCGACTCCGCGGTCCGGCTCAACAGGACCGGGACTTTACATAAGACGCTCGGCCTCTGCTCCGGGTTGCACCATGCAACCTCCTAACCGTTCAACTCGGGGTCGTCCAGGACTCTTCGTGCCGAAAGTCCTCGTCGAACGAGGAGTGCGGTTCCCACAAGAGCCCACACTCCCATACGGGCTTTTCGGACGATCGAGAGCGTTATCCCGGGCGCTGCCCCGAGCCCGAGCAGTTGCGTAGCCAGAGCGGTGCCAACTTCCCCGACCCCGACCTGGAAGGGAACAAATTTGAAGGCTGCTGTGATGAAGCGGTCTGAGGCTTCGACGATGAACGAGGTGAGGAGGGTGGGCGGAGTGGGAAGAATCAACCAGAGGGTGAGGTGTTTCTCGGCCACGCCAAGGGCGTGGAATCCTGCCTCGAGCAGGACCAGCGGCACGAGTGCGCCTTTGCGGCGCGAAGCAAAGGTGAAGACGTCCCGCTCGACCTTGCGCAGCCTGTCCAGTTTCGACGCGCGCCCTTGTGTGGATCCGGACACCGCACGCAGGCGGAGCAGCCGGTCGATCATGCGGGGCCGGCGCCAGAGAACCCAGGCCACCACGGCGAAGATGACGAAGATCGTGGCGACTGTGACCTCGCTCAACTGCCGGAATGCGGCCGGCAGCGCGGCGCCGCGGCTGGCGCCGACGAAGAGCAGCGCGCCGGCGCCGGCGGCGATCATGGCGGCGACCGAGAGCGTGTAGAAGACGTTCTCGATGGCGAGCGCGGTGAGTGCGGGGGCCACCGGCAGCTGGTGTCGGACGCAGGCGATTTTTGCCGGCTCGCCGACGATCGGCCCGAGGGGGGTGGCGTTGCCCAGTGCGTCGCCGCAGACGACCGCGTTGAAGGCGTCGGCGACCGGCAGGCGGTATGGAGGCTCGACACAGAGGGCCCAGGCGGTGGCGCGCATCAGGAAGCGGAGCCCGCCGAGGACCAGGATCCAGGAGAGGTTCCAGCCGATCTGGCGGAAGCCGGTCCAGATCTCGGCCGGGCCCACTTTCCACACCAGCCAGGCGAAGAGGGCGGTGCCGGCGAGCGCCGTGAGAAGTCCGAGGGCGGACGTCCGGCGGCGGGACGCGGTCGGGGGCACGCTGCCATCATATAATCGCGGGCGATGCTCCCGGCTTCTTTCCAGATGCCTGCGGCCGTCGTGCTCCTGGCCGGCGGCGTGCTGTCGTGCTTCGCGGGGTACCGGGTGTTCAGGTTCGTGCTCGGGTTTTTCGGGTTCGTGCTGGGTGCGCTCGTGGCGAGCTCCGCGATGGGCGCGGACCAGACGTTGTGGATGATTGGCGCGGCGCTGCTCGGCGGGATCGCGGGTGCGCTCATCCTCGTGCTGGCGTATTTCGCGGGGGTGGCGCTCATCGGGGCGGGCATCGGGGCCGGGCTCGTGATGGCGATCTGGGCGGCGATGGGGCGGGAGCCCGGGATGCTGCCGGTGCTGGTGATGGCGGTGCTCGGCGCGCTGGGGGCGCTGGCGCTGCAGCGCTACGTCATCATCGTGAGCACGGCGTTTGGCGGCGCGCAGACGGCGATCATCGGGGGGGCGGCGCTGATGGCGGTTCGCACCGGCGACGTGGCCGCGCGCAGCGTGTATCGTGTGTATCCGCTCGATGCGCTGCCCGGCACGCGCTGGGACGTGGCGGCGTGGCTCGTGCTGGGACTTCTCGGCGTGATCGTGCAGTTGGCGATCACGGCCCGGGGCAGGAAATAACGGTCAGACGATTTCGAGAGATTGGAGACAGGCGAATGGCGACGTTTTCGCGGACGGTGACGGTGGACTGGGCGGGCTCGATCATGGAGGGCAAGGGGCAGGCGAAGGCGGGGAGCGGGGCGTTCACGCTGCCCGTGACGTTTCCCTCGCGCATCGGCGAGCCTGCGGGGCACACCAGCCCCGAGGAGCTGATGGCGGCGTCGCATGCGTCGTGCTATGCGATGGCCCTCAACGCGACGCTCGGCAAGAAGGGGGGCAGCGCGGCGCGGACGGTCGTGACCGCGACCGTGTCGGCCGACAAGGGTGAGTCGGGGATCAAGCTGACCTCGTCGAAGCTCAAGGTCGTGGCCGAGGGGCTGCAGGGGATTGAGAAGGGGCAGTTCGACGAGGTGGCGAAGGCCGCCGAGGCGGCGTGCCCGATCTCGAATGCGCTGCGCGGGGCGCTCGAGATCAGTGTTGAAACCGAAGTGAAATAGGGCTCGCCGGTCCGCGAGGGCGCGAGGCTCACGAGTCTTGCGCCCTCCGGGCTGTATCCGCTACAATTACGGTTCCTCCGAGCGGTTCTACGCTCCTTTGTTCCTCAGTAGCTCAATGGCAGAGCATCCGGCTGTTAACCGGAGGGTTGTAGGTTCGAATCCTACCTGAGGAGCCAGCTCCTAAAGCCCACTCTATCAACAGCTTACGGACCCGGCTATTTAGCTGTATCGAACATTCACAGGCTAACTCGTTGATTCTGCGTCGGTAGCCCTTTCGAATGAAGACTCTTTGTCTGAACTGGGAACGAGTGGGTCTTCATGCC
>JANPJN010000509.1:0-1877 GCA_031425515.1 Acidobacteriota bacterium
AGCAGCCGCCACCGCACCGGTGTGGCGCCGGCGTCCGCAAGCTCCGCAGGGACCGCCAGATCCGCGTCCCCCACGTCGTTGCCGTGGCTCGCCCGCCGCGCGCCCCGCTCGTTCAGCAGGGCCGCCGGCAGGTGCGGCAGCAGACGCTCCAGCGGCACCAGCCACCGCGCCGCCTCCGGCCCCTCCCGCTCGATGTCGTCGAGCGGCGCCGAGTGCGTCAGGTCGAACGACGCCGATCGAACCCGGCGGAGGCTCTCCAGATACCCCCCGCAGCCCAGCCGCGCGCCGATCTCGTGCGCGAGCGACCGCACGTAGTAGCCGGCCGAGCAGTCCACGTCGATGCACGCGAGACCGTCCTCATACGACCGCAGGAGGAGCCGCAGCGCCGTCACGGGCACCGCACGCGGCTGCACGGGCTCGTTGCGGCGCGCAAGCGTGTAGGCCGCCACGCCGTTGATCTTCTTGGCTGAATACGCCGGGGGATACTGCAGGCCCGGCCCGCGGAAGTGGGCGAGTGCCTCCTCGACGGCCGCGGCGTCGAGTCCGGGCGGTGGGGCAGGCACGGGGCCTTCGAGACCGGCCGCGTCGTAGGTGTCAGTCGCGGCCCCCAGCCGCACCCCCGCGTCGTATCCCTTGTCGGCGCCGCTGTAGAGCGAGGCGAGCCGCGTGGCGCGCCCGACGACGAGGGGCAGCACGCCCGTCGCCAGGGGATCGAGAGTGCCGGTGTGACCGATGCGGCGCGTCCGGAGCGCCCGGCGCACCCGGGCGACCACGTCGTGGGAGGTCGGGCCGCGGGGTTTGTCGACGACGAGGATGCCGTTCACGTCAGCTTCCAGCTTCCGGCTTCCAGCTCCCGGCTGAGAACTGAACGCTGCAGCTACGGCCTGCTTTCGAGCCCTTCCGCCACGGCCTCGATCAGCCGCTGGAGGATCCCTTCCTTGACGCGGTCGAGCGTGCCCTCGACGGTGAACCCGGCCGCGTTCTTGTGCCCGCCGCCGCCGTAGTCGTTCGCCACGCGGCGCACGTCCACCTCGTACTTGGATCGCATGCTGACCCGGACCTCGCCGCCGGGGCCGGACTTGAAGAAGACCACCGCCTGAATCTCGCGCGCGGTCAGCGGCAGATTGATCAGCCCCTCGGTGTCGTTGTTCGTACACCCGCAGGCCTCGAGCATGCTGTCGTCCATGTACAGCACCGCCACCCGCCCCTCGTCGAGCAGCTCCATCGACGCCAGGAGCGCGCCAATCAGCTTCAGCTTGCCGAAGCTGTTGCTGTCGAACACGCGCCGGGCCATCGAGGCCGGATGGACGCCCGCCTCGACGGTCTGGCGGCAGATGTCGAACGTGCGCGGAGTGATATGCGAGTGATGGAACGACCCGGTGTCGGTGAGGATGGCGAGGTAGATATGCGTCGCAATCTCGAGCGTGAGCGGCACGCCCAGCGCGCGAATCAGATCGAACACCATCTCGCCGCAGGCCGCCGCCGACTCGTCGTGCCAGTTCAGCGCGCCGTAGTTGCGGTTCCCGGCGTGATGATCGATGTTGATCAGGAACGCCCCCTCGAGCCCTTCCACCCCGGTGCGGGTCAACTCGCTGCACTCCATCACGATGACCGCGTCCACGGCGTCGGCGGACGCGTGGCGCGCGATCTCGATCCGCTCCATGCCGGGGAAGTCCTGGTAATGATCCGGCGCGGCATCGGCGTTGACGATGCGGACCTGCTTGCCGAGCGCCTCGAGCGCGAACGCCATCGCGAGCTGCGAGCCGATCGAATCACCGTCGGGCCGGGCATGGGACGTGAGAAGGAAGCGCTGCCGCCGGAGGATCTCGTCGCGGATCTCGGCCACGGGCGCGTGCGACGGCGCCTCGGGGCGGACT
>JANPJN010000510.1:0-8449 GCA_031425515.1 Acidobacteriota bacterium
TCCATCTCCATCACGACACTGGGTGCGGCGACCCGACGGCCGGAGCGGGTGCTGGGCATGCACTTCATGAACCCCGTGCCGCTCATGGCGCTCGTTGAGCTCATCCGTGGCCAGGAGACCTCGTCGGAGTCGATGGCGACGGCGACGGCGCTCTGCGGGCGGCTCGGGAAGACCGCCATCGAAGCGGCCGACTATCCGGGGTTCCTCGCCAACCGCATCCTCATGCCGATGATCAACGAAGCGATCTTCGCGCTGATGGAAGGCGTCGGCACGGCGGAGGCGATCGACGCGGTGATGACGCTTGGGATGAACCACCCGATGGGACCGCTGACGCTTGCCGACTTCATCGGTCTCGACGTCTGCCTCGCGATCCTGAACGTCCTGCACGACGGCCTCGGCGATCCGAAGTACCGGCCGTGTCCGCTGCTGAAGCGGATGGTCGCAGCCGGACATCTGGGACGCAAGAGCGGCCGCGGGTTCTACCCGTACTGAGCCGCACACGGGTGCGACACAAATCGGGACTGGCTGTGCCGAATCGGAACACCACTGTGCGGCCAGAGCGCGATATGGCGTGAAAAGCTTAGGAATCCTTCAAAAAGGCCCGGGGCACGGCGCTTGCGATGGCGACCGGCATGCTGAACTCCGCGGTTGAATCTCCAGAGATTGTCCATCGTTCGGTGGCGCCCGGCGCCGCCTCACTGTCCATAGTCCCCCCGGTTGCTGCGGCGCCCGCGGTCGCCGCAGCGCCTGCGGTGCGCGAGCCGGCCATCAACGGGATGTTCCGACGCATGTTCGAGCTCAAGGCCTCCGACCTGCATCTGAGCGCGACGATGCCGCCGATGGTGCGCAAGGACGGCGAGATGCGCCGCCTGCACGACGCGGCCGGGCCGCTGACCTCCGACCTGATTCTCCAGCTCCTGACCGAGATCATGCCGCAGATCAACCAGGCGGAATTCCAGGCGCGGCACGATACCGACTTCGCGTACGAGATCAGCGGGCTCGCGCGCTTCCGCGCGAATGTGTTCAAGGACCGGCAGGGGGCGGGGGCCGTGTTCCGCGTGATCCCGGCCGAGATCCTGACGGCCGAACAGCTCGGGCTGTCGCCGCACGTCCTGGCGCTCTGCCAGTTGAAGAAGGGGCTCGTGCTCGTGACCGGCCCGACCGGATCGGGCAAGTCCACCACGCTCTGCGCGATGATCGATCACATCAACAAGACGCGCGCCGACCACATCATCACGATCGAGGACCCGATCGAGTTCGTCCACCAGAACCAGAAGTGCCTGCTCAACCAGCGCGAGGTGCACACGCATACGCGCTCGTTCAAGGATGCGCTGCGGGCTGCGCTGCGCGAGGACCCGGACGTGATCCTGGTCGGCGAGCTGCGCGACCTGGAAACGATTGCGATTGCGATCGAGACGGCCGAGACCGGGCATCTTGTGTTCGGTACCCTGCACACGAGCACGGCGGCCTCGACGGTGGACCGCGTGATCGATCAGTTCCCGTCCGACCGTCAGGCGCAGATCCGCGTGATGCTGTCGGAGTCGCTGCGAGGCGTCATCGCGCAGACGCTGTGCCGCAAGATCGGCGGCGGGCGCGTCGCCGCGCTGGAAGTGCTGCTGACCAACGGCGCCATCAGCAACCTGATTCGCGAGGGAAAGACGTTCCAGATTCCGTCGATGATGCAGGTCGGCCGCGCGCAGGGGATGGTGGCGCTCAACGATGCGCTGAACGACCTGGTGAAGAAAGGGCTCATCACCGCCGAGGAGGCGTTGTCCCGCTCGGTGGACAAGGGGGGCATGGGCACCCTGCTCAAGCGGTAGGCGGCGATTGACGCGGAGGGGTCTCCCGGCCCCTCCGTTCGCATCACTTCCTCCCCCGCACTCGCCAAGCGAGCACCGCGAGAGGCCCCAGCCACAGCACCTCACGCGCGACCGCACGCAGATTCAACCCCCAGAAATCGGCCAGCCAGTAGCGCCGCGAGATCGCGAGGAAGACCGGCCGCGACGTCGAGTAGTAGTCGTGGCTCAGGGGCCAGAGCGCCATCAGGCCGATTGGCGCGGACGAATCCGCCCCCAGCCAGTCGAGGAGCACGTGCGTGGCGTACGCGGCCGCGACTGGCAAGGCGAGGCGCAGCGGGGCTCGTGACGCTGCGCGGGCATCTGAAGGGCCGGCCCCACCTCCCCGCCGTAACACCCAGGCGTACCAGGCCCAGGCGACGATGCCGGCGGCGAGGGACGCGGCGAGGCTGTGTGACGGGCCGCGGTGCGTGCCGATCAGCAGATCGAGGTCGGGGATCGTCGCGGCGAGCGCGAAGATCGCGGTCCGGCGCGCCGCGCGGCGGCCTCCGCCGGCCGGCGCCGGGTCCAGCACCCATCCCGCGGCTATCCCGGCCAGTGCGTGCCCGAGTGGCGACGGCATCCCGCGCGATTATCCTCCACTGGTGTTCGGGAGCGATCCCGGGCCTGGCCGGCAGTTTCCTCGTACCGCCGGGCCCCCGGGGGCTGCAACTACGGCGATTCGCGACTGATGAGGCGAAAGTGCGCACGGTCTGTAAGCCATTGACCCGTAGAGACCTAGAGGCTTGACATTTACAGATTTTCGCTTGACTTTCTCCCCGGCACATTCCTAGAATACGGCTGCTCCATGTCCACGGTCGGCCGCGCCGTGACCTCCCCTGTCATCAGGGTGCAGCATGATGGGGCGGAAGCCGACGAAACCCACGCACGAGCCACTTATCAGGAGCGTTATGCCGCCAGTTGAAGACCGGAACGACCGCGAGCGCAGCAAGGCCATCGAGATGGCCGTCGGACAGATCGAGAAGCAGTTCGGGAAGGGCTCGATCATGCGTCTTGGCCAGAAGGACGCAGGCTACACGATTCCCTCCATCTCCACCGGGTCGGTGAGCCTCGACTATGCGCTCGGGATCGGGGGCGTGCCGCGAGGGCGGGTGATCGAGATCTTCGGGCCGGAGTCGTCGGGCAAGACCACGCTGGCGCTCCAGGTGATTGCGGAGGCGCAGAAACTCGGCGGCATGGCAGCGTTCGTCGATGCCGAACATGCGCTCGACTCGCAGTACGCCGTGAAGCTGGGGGTGGATCTCGAGAACCTCCTCGTTTCCCAGCCGGACAACGGCGAGCAGGCGCTCGAGATTGTCGAGGTGCTCGTCCGGTCCGGGGCTGTGGACGTGGTGGTCGTGGACTCGGTGGCGGCGCTCGTGCCGCGCGCCGAAATCGAAGGGGAAATGGGCGAGGCGCAGATGGGCCTGCAGGCGCGGCTGATGTCGCAGGCGCTCCGCAAGCTGACCGGCGTCGTCTCGAAATCGAAGACGTCGCTCATCTTCATCAACCAGCTGCGCGAGAAGATCGGCGTCATGTTCGGCAATCCCGAAACGACGACCGGCGGCCGCGCGCTCAAGTTCTATGCCTCGGTCCGGATCGACATCCGCCGCATCGGCGCCATCAAGGATGGGGACCAGGTCGTCGGCGGCCGCACGCGCGTCAAGGTGGTCAAGAACAAGGTCGCGCCGCCGTTCCGCGAAGCGGAGTTCGACGTGATGTACGGCGAGGGGATCTCGAAGGAAGGGGATCTGCTCGACCTCGCGGTGGACCGCAAGATCGTGGACAAGAGCGGCACATGGTTCGCCTTTGCCGGGGAACGTCTCGGCCAGGGGCGCGAGAACGTCAAGCAGTTCATGAAAGAGAATCCGGCGATCACCAAGACGATCGAAGAAAAGGTGCGCCGCGAGTTGGGCCTGCTCAAGGACGAAGTGGCCGCGGTCTAGTCCCCGGGCGCAGGGCTCGCGGCGGGTGGCGCCGCTCGCATGCGGCAGGCTCCCGCGCTTGTGAAGTCGTCGGCCCCACTGGTATGATGAGGGTTCTGTCCGCGGCGGATGGCCGCCGCGGACACTGCACTCCATCGCAGGGCGTGCCGAGGTAGCTCAGTCGGTAGAGCACAGCACTGAAAATGCTGGTGTCCCTGGTTCGATTCCAGGCCTCGGCACCAAGTTCGCCGCGCCACGCTGCGCGGCTACCCCGTCCCTTCAACAGCCTGACCTCCCCGCCGTTCGTTACTTCTCCACCGCCTCCCAGTAGTACGCCCGCCCCTGGCTCCAGTTGACCGCGAACAGCCGCCCGCCGGCCCGCGCCCGGTAGCCCCGGATCCCCGTCGCCGCCAGCCGCCCATCGTCCAGCGCCCCGCGAAGCAGCGTCGGCCACCATTCGATCCGGCCCGGCATGTCGCAGTGCCGCCCCGTCAGCGACAGTTCCTCGGGCTCCAGCAGCGCCCGGAGTGCGGGCTCCTCAGCTCTGGGAAAATTGATGATGCCCCAGTGCTGCGACGTGCCCGGGACCTGCGCCACGCGGAGATCGTGCGACGCAGGCGGCAGCCCCTCGGGCACCCACCCGGCCTCGATGGCGCCGGCACGGCGCGCCTCGTCCAGGGTCGCATACGCGTAGGTCTGGGAATTGATCCCGGCACACGCGGCCAGCAGCAGCCACGCGACAGCCACCACCGGGGTGGCTCGCCAGACCGCACGCCGGATCGCCGCGCGCGTCAGGCAGACTCCCAGCGCCGCGCCAGCCCCCGGGCCGCGGCGAGAAAGACGGCCGTGCAGCCGCAGAGCACGAGCACCTGCGGCCAGAGCTGCCACAGCGGGGCGTTGCGCCAGAACACCTTCAGGTACCCGTCTACGGCCCACGCGTTGAACGTGAAGAGCCCCACCTTCTGCAGCCCTTCGCTCATCAGGAACCTGGGGAACATGCTGCCGCCGAGCGCCGACATGGTCAGCACGAGAATCGTCGAAAAGCCCGACAGCTGCTCGCGCGTGCGGGCGAGCGTGGCGAGCACCAGCCCGAGCGCGGCGGCCGCCGACGCCGTGGCGGCCGTCATCACGAAGAAGCCGGGCAGGTGCGAGAAGAGTGGCAGGCCGAACACCGCGGTCCCCCAGAGGAACATCACGGTGAGCTGCGCCACGCCGCCGAGCGTCAGGAAGATCCACTTGCCGGCGAGCAGCCGGGTCAGCCCCATGTTCGTCGAGAGCAGCCGCTCGAGCGTGCCGGCCTCGGCCTCCTCGAGCAGCGCGCCCCCGGCACCCGCCACCGACGAGAACAGCAGGAACATCACGCCGACACCCGCAGCATAAAAAGAGATGAGCGATCCGCGGTTGCTGCCTGCCCGCATCACATCCACGACCTCGACGCCCACCGCCATACCGCCGGCGCCAGTGCCCGCTCCGCCGGATCCATCGGCCCCGCCCGCGGCCCCGGCGCCCGGCTTCAACTGCGGCAGCCACGCGTCGACAGCCGTCCGCTGCTGCGGCGTCATCGCCCCGGCATGCGTCTCGAACTGGCGGAGCCCTCCCCGCACGAGCAGATCCGGCGCGGCCGTCATCGTCACTTTCTGCAGGAGCCCGAGGACCATCTGCGGCGCAATCGGATCGGACACATCCGACAGCAGCTTGATCGACACACCGCTCCGCCCGGACAACCCGTTGTTCGCAAACGATTCGCCAAGCCTAGCGGGCAGGACGACGGCGACGGGGACGTCGCCGCTACGAACGGCCTGTTCCGCACTCGCCCGGTCGAGCAGCGTGCCGGGCTTGCCGTCCGCCGTCGTCCGCACCCGGAGCCCTTTCTCCTGCGCAAGGCCGGCGGCCAGCCGTGCGCTGAACTCGGAGTGGTCCTCGTCCACGACGCCGATGTCGATGCGGGCGGTCTGGTCATCCCCGCGCCCCCCGAAGACACTCGCGAAGATGGAGAAGAACACGATCGGCAGCAGGAATTTGAGGCTGAGCGCCACGCGGTCGCGTTTCAGGTTCAGGAAGCCGATGCGCAGCAGCGTCGCGATCATTCGCGAAGGTCCTTTCCGGTCAGGTGGATGAAGACGGACTGCAGGCTGGGGCCGCGCACGTCCACGTCCTCCACGGTTCCGCCGGAGGTCCGGATGGCCTCGAGCAGCGGCGGCAGCTCCGTCGCCACATCGGTGAGGCGTGCCGTGATCAGCGCGGCATCGGCAGGGTCGAGAGCGACCCCGGGCCGCGAGCCGAGCTGCGCGTGCGCGTCGGCGGGCAGAGGGCGGTTCAACCGGAGCGACACGAATCGGAAACGCCCGATCGTCTGATCCACCAGCTCCGGCGTGGTTCCGGCGGCGATGACCTTGCCGTGATCCAGGATGACGGTTCGCGCACACCGCGCTTCAGCCTCTTCGATGTGGTGCGTCGTCAGCAGCAGCGAGACACCCGAGGCCGCGAGCGCCGCCAGCAGATCGTAGATCCGGTCCCGGCTTTGCGGATCCACGCCGACCGTGGGCTCGTCCAGGAGGACCACGCGAGGGCGGTGCAGCACGCCGCAGGCGATGTTCAGCCGCCGCCGCATGCCCCCGGAGAACTGGCGGACCGGTTCACGGGCACGATCCGCGAGCCCCGTACCTTCGAGCGCCCAGTCCACCTGCCGGGTGAGATCGCCGCCGGTGAGGCCGTGCAGGCCGCCGAACACTTCGAGGTTCTCACGGGCCGTCAGCATCGAATACACCGCGATCTCCTGCGGTACGATGCCGAGCTCTTTCGGGGTGTGACGGCCGTCGAGGACGCGGTCGAAGACGCGGATCTCCCCGGCGTCGAGCCGCACCCGGCCGGAGATCGCCCGGATGAGCGTGGTCTTGCCGGCGCCATTGGGCCCGAGCAGCGCCAGCAGTTCCCCCTCGCGCAGCTCGAAGGAGGCACCGTCGAGCGCCCTGGTCGCGCCATAGCTCTTCGTGGCGCCGCGAACGGTGAGCACGTCTGTCATGTCGCGCTAGCTTACGGGATCTCTCGCCGACATTCAGCCGCGCCGCTTTTCATCCAGTCGTTTCTGCAGCGCACGGTTCGCGGTCTTGGCCCGTCGTCTTTCGTCGAGCAGCGCACGCTGATCGAGCTGGCGGGACTGATGCGCCTGTTCGGCTCGCAGTTTGTGAAATCCGTCGAGTCGCCCGGGCGACAGCGCTCCCGAGGCCATCGCGGCGCGCACGGCGCATGCCGGCTCCTGCTGGTGACGGCAGTCACGAAATCGGCAGTCCGCCGCGAGCGCGTCGATGTCGTCAAACGTCGCCACGCCGCCCTCGCCGGCTTCCCACAACTGAAGCTCGCGCATGCCCGGCGTGTCGATGAGAACGCCGGTGCCGGGCAGCCGGACGAGTTGCCGCGCGGTGCTGGTATGGCGCCCCCGGCTGTCCGACGCGCGCACGTCCTGGGTGCGGAGCAGATCGTGACCGACCAGGCGGTTCACGATCGTCGATTTTCCGACCCCGGAGGAGCCCAGGAGCGCCCCGGTCTGCCCGGGGCCGAGGTAGGGGCGCAGCACCTCCAGCGTCTCCGGGCGGTGGCACGACACGACGTGCACCGGGACGGGCCCGGCCAGCGCCCGAACGGACGCCGCGAGCGCTTCGGGATCGGCGGCGGCGTCCGCCTTGTTCAGGACGATGACGGGGGCGGCGCCGCTCTCGGAGGCGACCAGCAGGTAGCGCTCGATGCGCCGCGGGTTGAAGTCGCCGTCGAGGCCTCCCACCAGGAAGACGGTGTCGATGTTCGCCGCCAGGACCTGCTCTTCCGTCGGGTCGCCGGCCGCGCGTCGCGAAAAACGGCTGTGACGCGGCAGCAGGACCACGATTCGCGGATCACCGTCACGGTCCGCCGGCTCCATCGCGACCCAGTCTCCGACGGTCGGAAAATCGGCGCGGCTCCGCGCCTCGTGCCGGAGCCGGCCCGACACCCGCGCCAGCACCTCCCCCTCCATCGTCGCCACCCGATAGATGTGGGTGTGCTCGAGGACGACGCGTCCGGCGAAGAGGCCGGAGGCGCGGTGCGCGGCGAAGGCGTCGTCCAGCCGGGCATTCCAGCCCAGGTCGGCGAGATCGAGGGGCACGTGCGAACACCTCAGGCACGCTGGCGTCCGCGGGGATCGCGGGTCGAGCGGTGCCGCAATGATACGATCCGACGAGCATGGCCGCTACACGACGCGCGTCCGGCGACGCGCCGCGCCCACCCCGGAAGACCCGTCCCGTCGCGGCGTCGAGCGGCGCCATCCCCGCTGAGCGCGTCGATGCCGACTTCCCGGCACTCGCCCTTCCGATCGGGCCTCCGTACCTTCCGATGGAGGCGCGCGCGGCCACGGAGCTGCCGTCCGGAGCCGGGTGGCAGTACGAACCGAAGTGGGACGGCTTCCGGGCGCTGGTGTTCCGCGACGGCGATCGGATCGCTCTCCAGTCCAAGAGCGGGCAGTCGCTCACCCGGTATTTTCCCGAGCTCGTCGAGGCGCTGGTCGCGCTGGTGCCGGAGCGGTTCGTGCTGGACGGGGAGATCGTCATTCTGCGGGACGGCCATCTGCAGTTCGACGATTTGCTCCAGCGCATTCACCCGGCCGACAGCCGTATCCGGAAGCTGGCCGCCGATACGCCGGTCACGCTGCTCGCCTTCGAT
>JANPJN010000511.1:0-1611 GCA_031425515.1 Acidobacteriota bacterium
GGGGTCACGACAGGCGGCGGCTCCGGCGGCGCGACCGGGTCGGGCACCACAACGGGGACGGCATACGTCAGGGTCAGCACGGGCCGCACCGCGGGGTCGCCGGCTTCGTCCGAGTAGTATTCCTTGTAGGAGTCGCGCGCCGCGGCGCCGCCGTCCACGATCGCCAGATGCGTGAAGCGCGACGGACCGAAGGTGCCACTCAGGCTGCCGGTGACGGCCGCCGTCACGTCGAAGCTGACGCGGCTGCCGACCAGGTTCGTGACCGTCGCGACGCCGGCCTTCTCGGCCAGGTCGCCGCCCGCATACGTCCAGGCCGCGGCGCCACTGCGGCGGCTCCACGTGGCTGCCGTTTCGTCGTAGGACGCGGCAAGGCGATACGCCGTCACGGCGCGCGACTGCGCGTTCCCGCCCGCCACCGTCAGCGTCAGGGCGGCCGACACGATAGAGGACCCTGCCGGGACCGCCGTCGCCGTATCGAAGGTCAGCGCCACGCGGCGCACGTAGGTGGCGTCGGCGCTCGCCCGCGTCACCAGCAGGAGGTCAGACGAGAGGTTGGTGTTCGCCCACGTACCGCCGCGCAGGACTGTCGCGCTCGACTCCGTGAGTTGAACGACCTGACCCGAGACCGTGGTGGCTCCCGCCACCGAAACGATGAGCGCGGCAGCCGAACGACCGAGCAAGCGAATCGATGTCGTGAATTTCATAATGACCATCCGGCGAAATTAAAGTCCTGAGCCTGCGCCCCATGGCGGCGGCTGCGCGTGATGTTGAACCGTCGAATCCCTGAAAGCGCAAGGCTCACGCCGGGTGCCAGAAGCGTCAGGATTGCTGTTTTCAGGCCTTTTTTAGCGTGATCCTGCTCGGAAACCGGCCTGGGCCGCGTGCAGATCTGTGTTGGGGCTTACGATTGCGAGGGTGTGCGCGGAAACGGCACGCGCCCGCCGCGCGCTGGCTCAACAACCATCCGAGGGTGGGCTCAACAGGACGCGGCAGGGGCACACGACGCGGGCAGGACTGTGAGGCCGTACACACGACGGGCCGCGGAATAATCCGCGGCCCGCCGCGTAAAAGTCCGGGCGACCAGCCGACGCCGGTCAGTGGGGCGTGACGTCGGCAGGCATCAGCGCATGCGCGACGGGCGTCTCGACGACGAACTCGTGCTGGGGATGGCGGACGGTCAGCACGGGGCACGGCGCGCAGCGGACGACGCGTTCGGCAACGCTGCCGAGCAGGAGATGGCCGAGCGGACCCCGGCCGTGCGTGCCAAGGACGATGAGATCGATGCCGTGCCGGGCCGCATAGCCGGTGATCTCGATGTGCGGCGATCCCACGGCGGTCTGGATCACCGTGTGCGCGGCCGCGCCAGCCGGGATGGATTCGGTCAGGCGCCGCCGGGCCTGGGCCTCCCAGTCAGCGACGAGATCGGCAATCGGCGCGGCAAATCCTTCTGCCGCCCACGGGCGGGCATAGGGATCGTGGACGACGTTGAGCAGATGCAGCGTGGCGCCGAACGCCTCGGCCAGTGCCGTCCCGTAGCGCAGGGCCGCGTCGGAGCACTCGCTGAAGTCAGTGGGAACCAGTACCGCTTTCAGGCTGATCATGATGGCCTCC
>JANPJN010000512.1:0-2700 GCA_031425515.1 Acidobacteriota bacterium
AGGTGGATTGGGCCGTCCTCTCGCTGCCTCGGCCGAACGAGCTGTCCGGCGCGGGCCACTTTCAGGACCCGGGCTGGGTGACGGTCTTCGAAGACGACGCCGTCCGCGTCGTCGTGCGCCGTGGCGGACGATTCGACACACTCATCAGGCGCTGAGACCGGGTCACCGTCGCGGCGGCAGCGCGAAGGCGACGTACTTGCCGCCGGGCCCTCCCGCCTTACTGCCCTTGCCCCCTGCGGCAATCACGACGAACTGGCGGCCGTTGACGTCGTAGGTGGCGGGCGTCGCGGCGCCGGAGGACGGCAGTGTCGCTTCCCAGAGCAGTGCGCCGGTGGATTTGTCGAACGCCCGGAACTTGCGATCGTCGATGGAGGCCCCGATGAAGACGAGGCCGCCGGCCGTCACGACAGGGCCTCCGTAGTTCTCGCTGCCGGTGTTCTTCAGACCCTGCGCCGCCAGCGCGGGATACTCACCGAGCGGCACCTGCCACGCGTAGTCGCCGGTGCTGAGATCGATGGCGCTCAGGGTGCCCCAGGGAGGCGCCGTGGCGGGGAAGCCGTCGGGATCCATGAACCGCTTGTAGCCGGTGAACCTGAAGGCATTGTCGATGCCGTCTGCGAGTGGCGGGTCGTCCGTTGCAAGCGAGGCCCGGTCGGACGGAGCGGGCGGATCCTCGCCCGTTCGCACGTATGCCAGGATGGCGTTCACCGACGTCTGCGACAGTGCGGGGAAGGCAGGCATCCGTCCCGCCCCGCGCCGCACGATCCCCGATTGCGCGGCCAGGCCATGTCGATCGCCCACGCCGAGGAGCGACGGCGTCTGGGGCGGCGATCCCAGACGGTCGTCGCGGTGGCACGACGCGCAGTGCTGGAGATAGAGCGCCCGCCCGCTCTCGCCGCCAAGGCTCGGAGCAAGCTGCCCGGTCCAGGCGAGGACGTTGGCGTTCACGTAATAAAGCCCGGTCTGCGGATCGAAGGCCTGCCCGCCCCACTCGGCGCCGCCGTCGAACCCTGGAAACACGACCGTTGGCCTGTCCACACCGAACGGGACGAACTGCCCGTCGCTGCGGAACGTCCGGAACTGCTCGAGCGCCCATCGCTGGATCTCCGGCGTCCGGCGGCTGAGCGTGTCCTCGGTCAGATGCTGACGCGCGAACGGGCGCGGCGCGAGCGGCATGGGCTGCGTGGGGGACGTGAACTCCCCCGGGAGCGTGCTCGGAGGAAAGGGGCGCTCCTCGATCGGAAAGAGCGGCTGGCCGGTCCGGCGATCGAAGACGAACACGAACCCGTGCTTCGTCGCCTGCGCCACCGCCTCGATGGTGCGTCCGTTGCGCCGCACCGTGACCAGGCTGGGCGGCGCGGGCAGATCGCGATCCCAGATGTCGTGATGCACGAACTGGAAGTGCCAGAGACGTTTGCCGGTGGACGCGTCGAGCGCGAGCAGCGAGTTCGCAAACAGATTGTCGCCGGTCCGGTCGGCGCCATAGAAGTCGCTCGCCGCCGATCCCGTTGGCACATAGACGACGCCCCGGCGTTCGTCCAGCGCCATGCCGGGCCAGCTGTTCGCGGCGCCGCTGTACGTCCAGGCCTCGGGCGGCCAGGTGGTATGCCCGGCTTCGCCCGGGTGCGGGATCGTGTGGAAGATCCAGCGCAGGGCCCCCGTCCTGACGTCGTAGGCGCGCACGTGGCCGGGCGAGGTCGGCAGTCCCTCGCCCATCTTGCCGCCGACGATCATCAGGTCCCGGTAGATCACGCCGGGCGAGGTCAGGCGCACGCCCTGCGAGGCGGGGTCGCGCCCCAGGTCGCGTCGCAGGTCGATGCGGCCGTTGTCGCCGAAGGACGGGATCGGACGGCCGGACCCGGCGGCCAGCGCATAGACGTAATTGCCGGCGGCGGCAAAGACGCGCCGGTCCTTCCCGCGCTCCCAGTACATGACGCCCCGATTGGGGCCGGTCTCCGCACGCCCGGGATCGAACGTCCACAGGGGCGCGCCCGTGTCGGCGCGGACGGCGAAGGCCTTGTGGGACGGCGTGTACCCGTAGAGGACGTCGCGCACGACGACCGGCTGCGTCTGCAGCGCCCCCTGTTCACCGGTGTCGTAGGTCCACGCGACCTGCAGCCGGGTCACGTTGGTGCGGTTGATCTGCGCGAGGCTCGAATAACGGATCTGCTCGGGGCCGCCGCCGTAGGCGGCCCAGCCGCGATACTCCTGCGGCCCGGCCGACAGCGTGGCGCCGCCGACGAGTGTGATGACCAGCCCCGCCCGGCGGACGAACGTCGGAAACGTCTGTCTCCGGCTCACGCCTGCCCCTCGAGCAGCGCCTCGACGGTCACGAGCCGCGGACCGTTCTCGTCGCAGCACGCGTACTTGCCACGCCCGTCGCCGGCGTACATGGTGACGCCGGCGTGCTCGCCGTCCTTCGTCAGGACGTAGAACTCGATCCCGAAATTCGGCTCTCCCCGGTCGTTGCGCAGCCGCTTCTCGACCGTCTGGCTTCTGATGCGCTTCAGCGCCGCCATTCCGGCATCCTTCGGCCGCGCGCCCCGCCGGAGCTCCTCCACCACCAGGAACGAGCACAGGTTGTAGAGATTGGCCTCGCCCCTCCCCGTCGATCCCGCGGCCCCGACTTCGTTGTCCACATACAGCCCGGCGCCGAGGATCGGCGAGTCGCCGACGCGCCCGGGAATCTTGAACGCGAGG
>JANPJN010000513.1:0-2770 GCA_031425515.1 Acidobacteriota bacterium
GGCCCGGTGCGGGGCCGCCGGAAGGCCATCCTCTGGTTCGGTGAGGGCGTCGAGTTCGACATCGGCAACCCGTCCGTGGCCGACGCGGACGTCGTCCGCGACGCCATGAACACGGCCATCGCGGCGGCGACGCGGGCCAACGTCACGATCTACGGGATCGACCCGCGGGGCATCGGCGCGGGGCTCGACGAAGCGATCGAGCTGACGCCGCTTCCGGACGAGAACAACCCGATGGGCCCTGTCTTCGACGGCGTCCGTCAGAGCCAGGACAGCCTGCGGAGCGTCTCGGACTCCACCGGCGGCTTTGCCGTCGTCAATCGCAACGATCTCAACGAGTCCTTCACCCGGATCATCCAGGAGAACAGCAGCTACTACGTGCTGGGGTATTACCCGGTGGCCGATCGGCGCGACGGGCGCTTCCGCGCGGTGGACGTGCGCGTGACGCGTCCGGGGCTCACCGTGCGCGCGCGCAAGGGGTACACGGCGCCTCCCGCGAAGCGCCCCACCCCCCCGAAGGACGGCTTCGATACGCGCATTCCGGCCCCCATCCGCGAGGCGCTGGCCAGCCCCGTGCCCACGCGCGACATTCCGCTCGCGGTGTTTGCTGCATCGTTTGCGGGCGTCGCGCCGAAAGCGTCGGTCGCGCTGGTGATCGAGATCGACGGCACGAAGTTGCGGTTCGCCGAGAAGGACGGGCTGTTCCAGGAGGACCTCGAGATCCACACGCTCGCCATGGACTCGGGGGGCAAGGTCCAGTCCGGCGGCCGCGATAGCGTGCCGCTGCGGCTTCGCGCCGCCAGCCACGACGCCGTGCTCACACACGGTCTGCGCATCACCCGACGTCTCGAGCTGGCGCCAGGCCGTTACCAGATCCATGTGGCCGTCCGGGAGGCGAACGGCGGCGCGATCGGCACCATCCGGCAGGACCTCGACGTTCCGGCCTATGACAAGGGCCCGCTCCACATCAGCGGCGTCGCCATCACCGCCGATTCGAGCGCCGCCATGCCGACCGCCAATCCGGACCCGGGCTTCAAGGATGTGTTGCCGTCGCCCGCCACAGCGACACGGGATTTCGCCCGCGCGACCACCCTCGCCATCTTCGCGGAAGTGTACGACAACCAGATTTCGGCGCCGCACAAGGTCGCGATCAAGAGCACCGTGATCGGCGAGAACGGCCAGGTGGCGTTCACGGCCGAGGACGAGCGCGACAGCTCGGAGCTCCAGGGGAAGAAGGGGGGATACGGCTACATGGCGAAGATCCCGCTGTCGGGGCTCGCGCCGGGGCGTTACGTGCTGCGCGTCGAGGCGCAGGCCCGGATCTCGAAGGGGGCCACGGCCTCGCGCGAGCTGGAGTTCCGCGTCCGGTGAGCACGCCACTGCCGGCCGACCAGGCGTCGTCGTCCACGGGCCTCGAGCCGAACTTCGCCGCCGCGCTCTCGTACCTCGCGGGTCCGGTGTCGGGCGTGCTCATCCTGCTCGTGGAGCGGTCGAACACCTACGTGCGCTTCCACGCCTGGCAGTCGGTGCTCGGCCTCGGAGGGCTGGCGGCCCTGGCGGTCGCCGCGCTGATTCTCTCGTTTCTGACGCTGCTGCTGTCACCGCTCATCTTCACGGTGATGTACCGGCTGTCGGCAGTGGCCGCAGTCGTGTGGGTGGCGGCCTGGGTGTGGTGCCTCGTGACGGCCTTCACGGGGCGGCGGTCAAAGCTCCCCGTCGCGGGCCGCTACGCCGAGCGGCTCGCGACGAGGCCCGCGTCTCTGCGCTAGTCGAACTTCTTGACGGCCTTCGCCTTGACATCGCCGTTGGCGTGCGAGAACGCGAACTGATTTTTGTACAGGTTGGGCTTGACCGGGGATTTCATCGTGATCTCGATGATCTCTCCCGGATTGAACGGCTTCCGATGCGCCTGGGTGTCGCCGCTCACCACCTGCATCTTCTGGTTGTACCAGTATTCGTCCACCTTCAGCAGCGACACGGCCGCCGGGGACATGTTCCTGAGCTTCAGCACCGTGACCATGTCGGCCCCGACCTTTTTCGGCGGGCTCTGCAGGACCTGAATCTCGGCCGTGCCCTTGAACATCTTGACGAATCGCGCGGGAGCGGCGGGGGCCGCGGCGGCGACGGGTGCCGCCTTCGTGGCCGGAGCCTGCGCCCCGGGCCGGGATTGTGCTGATGCCGACGACGCGAGGAGGAGACCGCCGGCGAGCGCAGCGGCCGCAGCGAACACGTAGGGCTTCATGAACTACCTCCCGGGAATGCGACGGACGGGAGGATTATAGGCTTCTACATCTCCCCGTTCCAGTCCTCTCCTTCGGGCGTGGCCGATCGGAAGATTTCGAGGTGCCACTTGCCACCGCCCCAGGGCTCGATCACTTCCGCCGCGACCACGTCCACCAGGATTTCCGCGAACGACCGGCCTTCGGGATCGCCTTCGAGATGGTAGGCCGCCTCGTCCCACGCGAAGCTGGGATAGAGCACCATCGTCAAAAACAGATCGTAGCCGTCGTCCACGACGATGAGCTGGCCGCAGGGCCGCTTCAGCGTGGAGTGATAGATGAGGTACTTCTCGGCGCTCTGGGCACGGATGTAGCGTTTGAGGGCGAACTCGCGGGCGACGATCTCCTCGACGGCGATCTTCTTGTCCCAGCAGTCCCGGCAGTAGCGTTCCTCTCCGCGCGGCTCCGACACGTCTTTGGCGCCGCAGAGCGCGCAGCGGGCCTGCACCACAGTTTTACGGGACATGGCGCGATTGTACTACGCCCTCCCGCCG
>JANPJN010000514.1:0-9661 GCA_031425515.1 Acidobacteriota bacterium
TTCGCGCCCGCACCGCTGGCGGCGCGGTTGCGCCGGCGATTCCCGGCCTCGCTGCGAGAGGCGCCGATGCTGCTCCCGACGGTCAACACGGCACTGCGCCGCGACCTGGACGCCTGGTTCGAGAAAGAACAGCTGCGCCCGCGCGTCGTCGCGGAGTTCGAGGATTCGGCGCTCATGAAAGTTTTCGGCCACGGCGCTGGTGTGGTGTTCCCGGCGCCAGCGGCGATCGCCCGCGATGTCTGCCGATTCTACGGGGTCCGCGTCGTCGGCCAGACGCATGCCGTGCGTGAACGCTACTACGCCATCTCCGCGGAGCGCCGCCTCAAGCATCCCGGAGTCCTGGCGATTACCAGCGCCGCACGCGACGACCTGTTCAAGTAGCGCCGCACATAGATAAACACGGGTCTTTCTACTGTAATTTTCACTTTGTCTATGCTCGTAGCAGGACCTATTCTGACTTGATGCTGGTGTTCACGAGCGATCGGTTCGCGCGTCCGCGCGAAAGCGTCCAGGCGTTCATCGAGAGTGCACGCTTCGAACGGGCGATCACGGCGTTGATCATCGTGAACGCGGTCACGCTCGGGCTCGAAACGTCCCCCACCGTCGTCGCGCGTGTCGGCGACTGGCTGTACCTGATTGACCGTACGGCACTGGCGGTGTTCGTGGTCGAACTGCTGCTGCGCTTTTTCGTGTACGGCAGCCGCTTCTTCCGGGATCCATGGCGCGCGTTCGATGCCGCGGTCGTGGGGATCGCGTTGATGCCCGCGGGGGGCACCTTCAGCGTTCTCCGCGCATTGCGCGTCCTGCGAGTCCTGCGGCTGGTCTCGCTGGTGCCCTCGATGCGTGGAGTGGTCGGCGCCCTGCTCACGGCCCTGCCGGGAATGGCGTCGATCATCGGATTGATGGCGCTCGTGCTCTACGTGTCGGCGGTGCTCGCCACGAAACTGTTCGGTGCGATTGCCCCGGACCTGTTCGGAGGCCTGGGATCGTCACTCTTCACGCTGTTCCAGGTGATGACAGTCGAGGGCTGGCCAGATATCGCGCGGTCGATCATGGCCGAGTCGCCGTATGCCTGGGTGTTCTTCGTCTCGTATCTGCTCATCGCGACGTTCATGGTCCTCAACCTGTTCATTGCGGTGGTCGTCAACGCCATGCAGTCGCAGGTCTCGGACGACATCAAGGGGGAAGCAGAAGCCCACACCCGCCTCATCCTCGACGAGGTGCGGTCCCTGCGGCGGGAGATCGAGGCGTTGCGCCGGTCGCCGGAACCATGACCGCGCGTGAGGGAGAACGACCTCGGCCTTCAGTGCAACGACTGCCCGGTCAATACAGGCCGGCGACCATGTCCTTGTAGACCTTGTCGATATTGGCCCCGACTGACCCCGCGAACCGGCCATCCATGCCGGTCTCGTATTTCGGCTGGAGCGCCGACGCCGCCGAGCGACGCGCCTGTTCCAGCGTCTCGCCCCGCTGCCGCGCCCGCCCCACTTCCTCGATGAGATCGGCGATGTAGTTCCGGAAGAACCGGAGATGCGCCTTCGGCTTCACCGCGCCGTGCCCCCCGATGATGTGATCGAAGTCGAGCTTGTCCAGCGCATCGAGCGTCGCGACCCACTCCTTCGGGAACGAGTCCCCCATGAACGGCATCCAGCCGTGCAACAGGTCGCCCGTCGCGACCACGCGTTGCTTCGGCAGGTACGCCACGACATCTCCGCTCGTGTGCCCCCGGCCGAGGAACAACAAGACGATGTCCAGGTTCGGGCGGTGGAGGATCATCGACTTGTCAAAGGTGACGTCCGGCAGAACCAGCTCGAGGCTCCTGATCTCGGCGAGGTACTCCTCCTGCTGGCGCAGTTCGTCGCGCAGCGTGGCCGCGGCCGTCGCGTCCTTCTCGGTGCCGAGCCGTAGCTTCAGCGCGTCGATCTGGCGCGGCCCGTTCTCGATCTGCTCCTTCACGCGCTGCATGCCGAGCATGCGCAGGTTCTCGCGTGTTGCCTCGGACGCCACGATCGCGACCTGCTTCGGGAAGGCCACCGGGTACGCATGGTTGCCCTGAGCGTGGTCCCAGTGGAAGTGCGAGTTCACCGCATACCGGACCGGCTTGTCGGTCACCCCCTTGACCTGCTGGATCAGGGCGCGGGCGCTCGACGGACGCGAGTGCGTGTCCATCACGAGCACACCCTCGTCGTACACGACCACCGCGGCGTTGCAGTTGATCGGGGTGCGCGGACGCGCGAGCGCCGCGTAGACGCCGTCGGCCACCTTCTGCAGGTCGAACAGCTCCTGCGCCTGTGCCCCCGCACCCTGAAGCACGATCGCCGCCGCCACCGCCAGCCCGAATCCGATCTTCATCACACGCTCCTCCATGCACGCATCCGCCAGACGGTCACATGCGATCGCCGCAGCGAGCCGCCCACTGCCGCTCTGTCCGATGTCGCACGCTCCGGATCGCGGGGAGCAGCGAGCGGGTGTTCCGTTCGAGCACGACCGCGATCGGGCTCACCACTCCAGCACGACGAGCGACACGGCCTGCCGCGGAAGCGCGAACGCCAGCGTGGCGCCCGACCGCACGACATCGACACTGCCCGACCCGCCCATCTCCTGCAGTTGCCCGGCGCGCTCCAGTGCCGCGTATTGCCTCGACGTCGGCTGCTGGGGAGCGCCCATCGCGAGCCACGCGGTGTGTGCGTTGCTGTGGTCACGATCGATCCGGTAGTGCCGGACGCGGACCCGGCCTCGGTCCCCCGGCAGCCCCTCGACCTGCAACCTGACGCTCGCGTCCACACCAGCCACATCGTCGTCGTGATAGTGCCACGCGAGGATGCTGACCCGGTTACCCTCACGGCTGGCCAGCGCGGCGACATCCGGGCGCTCCCGGACACCGTCCTTCAGGATCACCTCGAGCGGCACCGCGGCGTCGCTCGTCGCCCGGACGCGCCGCGACCCCATGCGGCTGAACATGCGAAAGACGTTCATGACGGGCTGATCGATTCCATTGGTCGCGAGCACCCGGAAGCCGGCGAAGTATGGCTGGTCTTCGAACTCGAAGGCCCAGGTGAGCGCCCCCTCGAGATTGACGCCGTGCCGTTCGGCGAGGTCGTGCTTCCGCGCGAATGCGGCTGCCGTATAGCTCGAGAACATCGTCGTATTGCGATACCCGAGTTGCGGGCCCTGGCAGGCGGCGCAGCCGTCCGGATCCGACTCGCCAATCACGATCGGCGTCGCTTTCAACTCGGGAAACGACGCGACGAGGCGGAATCCGTCGTCTATCGTCGCCAGTTGATTCGCAATGCCCAGGCGCACGTGCCCGTCCACGAACGTCGGCCGGCCCTTCGCGTGGAACGACACGAAGTCCATGGGGGTGCCAATCCTGCCGGTGGCGTGGTTGGTGCCGCGGAGGGCGTGCTCGAAAAAGGCGCGCGAGAACTGGCCCCCGTGGCCGGCGGTGTCTGGCCCGCCGACGCGTGCCGTCGGTAACGCGCGCCGCACGCCGTCAATCGCGAAGTCGTGGAGCTTGCGGAACTCGTCGGGGGTGCCACGCCAGTAGCCGATGTTGGCCTCGTTCCACACCTGCCAGTACCACTGCTCGACCTCGGCCCGCCCATACCGCTCGACACAGTGCTTCGTCCAGGCGTACGCCAGGTCACCCCACTTCTTGTAGTCCTTCGGGGGATAGGCCCAGCCGGTGTAGATCTCGTCGTACTTCGCCGTCGGCGTCCAGGAATGCTGGTAGGGGTCTGGCGCGATCGAGAGCGCCTGCGGCATGAACCCGATCTGCACGTAGGGCTTCACACCGCGCTTCAGATAGGTATCGAAAATACGATCGACAATCGTCCAGTCGTAGATGGGGCGGCCCTGCGCGTCTTCGCGGTACGCGTTGGTCGATCCCCACTTGAGGGCGGGCGTGCCGTCGCCGGTCGTGAGGAGGTTGTGGGTGCGGTAGAAGACCTTCTGCGGCGCGAGACGGCCGAGCTCGCCAATGAGCTTCTGGCCATCCTTCATGTAGGCGTAGTTCGGCTCGTCGGCGCCGAAGAATCGCCACACGGCCTTGAGCGGCCCGATCTCGTCCGCAACATCGACACGGATGGCGACGGGGAACGGAACCGGAGCCCCGCCCACGAGGGGCGGGGTACTCTGGGGGCTTGCCTGCGCCGCCACGAGGACCAACCTGATGGCCGCGGCGATCGCCACGGCTGAACTTATGGACCTTCGCACGGTACTGGCGCCGCCCACGCTGATCCTATCGACGGCCGCGGTAGAAGAACCCTCCGCCACCGAGCAGCAGCACGACGACGATGATGATGAGCGTGTTGGTATCCATGGGGGGCACTATACGTCAGATGGCGCCCGGTAAAGGGGGAACTTCAGCGCCCGGGCGAAGGAGTCTTCAGAAACGCCACCAGGTCGGCGAGCTCCTGGCGCGTCAACTGTTCATCGAGGCCCTGGGGCATCAGCGACACCGTCCCGGGCTGCATGTCGGCAATGTCGCGGCGCGGGATGCGCGTCTCGTCGCGCTCGCCGGACGCCAGCACGATTTCGTCCGGCAGATCGCTCCGAAGCAGGCCGCCCCGGACGTCGCCCGACCGCGTATGGACGACGACCGGCTCGTAGCCGCGCGCGAAGCTGGCGCTCGGAAAGACGATGGCTTCGAGCAGATCGCGCTCGCTGCGGACCTGGCCGATCTTCGTCAGGTCCGGACCGATCTGGCCGCCGATATAGCCAATCGTGTGGCACGAGGCGCACGCGGCTTTCTGTCCGTTGAAGACCATCTGCCCGCGTCCGGCATCCCCGCCCTGAGCGGCCGTCATGAGCCCTTCCAGCCGGCGGACCTGCGCCGCGCTATCGAGACCGACCGACGCCAGCAGCCGCTCCCCTGCCTGCTGCACGGGCGGCGGGTACTTCGCCACGAGCGGACGCAGGACGTCCGCGCGGACACTCGATCGGCTCCCTGACTGCTCGAGCGCCGCGATCATCGCGAGCCCCACGGCCTCGTCGCCGCTCTGCCCGAACGCGCGCAGGAGGCGCGGGAGCTCGAGCGGACCAGCGGTCTGCAGCACCCCAGCCAGCAACAGGAACTGTGCCGTGTCGAGCCGGGCCTTCTCGACGACGCGGGCGGCAGTCGTTCGGACCGTGGAGGGCTGCGTCGGCGTCAACGCGGCGCGCACCAGGTCGAGCGCCCCCGCATCGAGCGAGAAGCCGTCCGGCAGGGCCGTCAGCGCCTCCACGCGCAGCTCGATCGGGCGCGCGTCGTTCCGGGCGACGCCGAGCAGAGCGGCGTGGAGCGCAGACGATGAATCCTTCGGCGGCTGGGCCGCGCGCACGACCGAGATCGCCTGCGCGGTGACCTCGCCATCGTTGGCCTCCAGAGCCCGCACCAGCGGGGCGGTCCAGGCGACGGGCAGCACCTTGACGCGAGTTCGGGCGACGACCGTCATGGCGCGAAGCGCAGTGGTCCGTTCGCCCGGGGAAGCGGCGCGGTCAACCGCGTCCGCGAGCAGTTTCTGAATCGCGGGGTGCTCGCCGAACTGCGCGAGCCGCTGCCGCAGGTCGTCTCGGTCCGCCGTGCCGATGCGGGGATCGGTCAGGCGTTCCTCGAAGAACGACGCCAGCGCGGCGCCCCAGGCCGGGCGGTGCGCCACGATCCACCAGGCGGTGTCGCGGAGCATCGCGTCGCCGGAATCGAGCAGGGACACGATGTGCCGGGGATCGAGCATCCCATCGTCCATCTGGTCGAGGGCGACCAGGGCGGCGCGTCTGGACCGCGAGGACGCGGCCTGAAGTCCGGGCGCGGTCGCGGCCGGCGCATTGATCTCGATGAGCGCGTAGGTGACCGAGTGCTCGAGCACGCGATCGAGGGGGCCGGCGGCTACAGCCAGGAGGTCGGGCACGGCCCGGGAGTCGCCGAGACGCCCGAGCGCTTCCGCCGCCGCGCGCTGCTCGGAGGGCGGACCGGAGACCAGCGACTTTCTGAGCTGCGCCAGAGCGTCGGCGTCGCGCCAGAGCCCGGCGGCGTGAATCGCGGCGTGTCGCACGCTGGCGTCGCGGTCGTCGAGCGCCAGTCGAACCCCTTCACGCGCGTGCGGTCCGTCGATCCGGGTGAGCGCCCAGACGGCGTTGCGCCGCGGGTCGGAGGTCTCCCCTGTTCGCAGGACGTCGAGCAGCGCCGGAACGGCGAGCGGGCCGCGTGCCCCTGCCTGCTGCACCGCACGCGCCCGGACGTACGGCCGGGGGTCGCCAAGATAGGCCGCGAGGCGGGCCGGCGGCATCGAGGCCCAGGGGATCGCCTGGCCGCGCGGATCCCGCACGACCGGCGCTCCGGTCCGCCGGATGCGGTAGATGCCGCCCAGCACATCGGGCTTGGCTATCTGCGAGGTCGGGCAGCACAGCGTGAACCAGGGACCGGTGTCGATCACCAGCAGGCTGCCGTCGGCGTCCTCGATGACGTCGGTGGGATGGAAGTCCCGGCTGTCGGACACGAGGAAATCCGAATCGCGAACGGTGAACGTCCCCCCGCTCGGCTCGAGGACGTGCCGCGTCACCTTTCGGAGGTTGAACATGGCGGCGAAGAAGTTGTTGCGGAAGCCATCGCCGAACGCGCGCGACGCGTACCGGGTCAGCCCTGCCGGCACGGCGGGGCCCAGACCGGTCAGGATCGGCATGAGATTGCCGGTGCGCTTGTGGCCGTCGAGCACGGCGTGCGGCTTGCCGTACACGCCCCCATAGATGGCGTGCACCAGCGCATCGCGCCGGCCCGACTGCGGGTGCTCCAGGAACGTGGCGCTCAGGATCCGCTCGCCCTCGGGGGTGAAGGCGACGTCCACGGGGTTGTCCATGCCGCCGGTCATGACCACGTCGATCGCCGAATCACCGGGGCGGCGCCGAAAGATGTGCGAGGCGCGCGTGACGAACGGCGCCTTGCCGGGCCGCTCGTAGGTCTGCTCCGCGAACGCCCCCTTGGTCCAGTAGATCCACCCGTCGGGCCCCAGATAGGGCCCGTGGAGATCGTTCGCGCACCCGGTCAGCGTCTTGCCCTGGAACCATTCGTCCCGCTGGTCGGCGATGCCGTCGTCGTCCGTGTCGGTCAGCTTCCAGATACTGGGCGGCGCCGCCACATAGAGCGACCCGTCGAACCACATCGCGCCTTCCGGGAACATCATCCGATCGGCAAAGACGACGCTCCGATCGAAACGACCGTCTCCATCGGTGTCTTCGAGCCGGACGATCCGGTGCGGCCGGTCGGCCAGTTGCTTTGCGACCCGGTCGTTCGAGCCCGACGAGTCCGCCACGTAGAGGCGCCCCTGCTCGTCGAAATCCGCGACGATCGGCCGATTGACGAGCGGGGCGGCGGCGACGCGCTCCACGGTGAAGCCGGGCGGCAGCGTGAACGCCAGCGGAGTTTGGGACGCGACGGGCTGCGCCTGCGGCACGGCCAGCGATGCCGTGCACAGGATCAATCCGCCGAGGAGAAGAACGGGGCGGTTGGAAGTCATATGGACGGCCGGCTCATACTACTCCCATGACGATCAATTACTTTCTACTTCACGGCCCCCGGAGGCTTCAGATCGAAGTCAGGGCCTGAGGCGAGCTTGACGCGTCTACGGATGGCGGGGAACCTTCCCCAGCAGGTCCACAGCGGCGCGCACACCCTGCGCCAGGCGCGGAGCGGGGCCCGTGCCGAAGTAATGGAGAAAGACAACCGCAGGCTTCACGTCCGTCATGTGGTGATGGATCGCGACGATGTTCAGGCCATTCGCGCGGAGCGCCTTGAGCACCGGCGTGACCTCGTGTTCGAGCATGGCAACGTCGCCCGCCACCATGGCGTCGGCGTCGTTTCCGGCGAAGGCCGCCCACGTGTTGAGCCCCATCCTCGCCGTGATCGCGGCACCGTGTTCGCGCAAGTCGATATCCGGCCTTCCGATGGTGATCTTGTAGACAGGTCCGCTCTGCTCGCCCTGGTGGCCGACGATGCGGGCGAGCACCGCGGCGTCGAGCGCGGCACCGGTGGCAGATGGTGAGGATGCCGGAGGCTTCGGAGATCGCGCCGCTGCCGTGTCGATCAGATCGATCGCGGGCTTCAGCCTGCGGGCCAGGTCCCCGGCACTGCCCATTCCGTGGACGTGCATGTAGAAGACGCGGGGCTGTTCCCAGAAGAAGTGGTTGTGCAACGCCGTCACATCGAGGCCGTTGTCGAGGACGGCTGACATCACCGGGTTGACTTCGTCCTCCGTCAGAACCAGGTCACCCATGAGCACCTCCGCCCCCTGATCGCCCTTCGTCAAGGCGACCCACCCGCCGAATCCGAAGGGCGTCGGGGCCGAACGCTCGCCGATCGTCACCCGCAGATCGTTTCGCGGGATGTTCACCTTCAACACCCCGTCCTTGAAATCGCCGGTCTTGCCGAGCGTGGAGAGGACGGCCTTGTAGTCGCCGGGCATCTCCTGCGCGGCCTGCGCGAAGACGACCCCGCCAGCCGTCGGACCGACCGCCCACATCAGCACGACTGCCGCGTACCCGACTCGCGTCCCGCATCTCAGGCTGACCATCACAATCTCCCTCCCGCTGTTGTCATTTCAGATCCGTCGGGCGGCGCGCTCGAGCGCGCCGCGCCTCCTGCCCGGCGCATCGAGGCGGTCACGGCGTCCCTCACCACGGCCATCGACTCACGCTGCCGCTGCTCCACGAACTTCCGGGCGGCCGCCACCTTCGCGTTCGCGCCGACCGGGTCCTTGATCATCGTCAGCACGGCCGGGACGATACCCGCGTGCTCCTCGGGCCGGTCGAGATCGAACAGCCACTCGCCCAGCCCGATGTCGCGCCACATGATGCCCTTGCTGGTCTGCTCCTCGAACCGGCAGACGAGGGCGGGAACGCCGTTGCCGACCGCCATGATTGGCGAGTGCATCTCGCTGCCGAACAGGCCCGCGCTGCGCACGTACGTGCTGAGCGCCTCGTCGGTGAGCCAGTATCGGTCGCGCAGCACGACGCGTCGCTTCACGTCGTTTGGGAGCGGGTCGAACAGCATCTCCCGGCCGACCGCCATCTGCGTGGCATCCTCCGGGCACAGCAGCACCTTCATCGGCGTCTCGCGCACCACCGTGACAATCGCCTGGCGGATCGCCCGGTGGTCGTGCTCCTTCATCGCTTCGTTTCTCGCGTGGCGTTTTTCATCCTTCTGCGAGCCCTCCCGGACGAGCCAGTAGGGGGTATAGCGCAGGCGCGAGAGGCAGCACACGAAGCGCCCCGCTTCGAGTCCGTTCGCCGTCATGAACGCCGTCGCCTTCGCATCGTCGCGCAGGTCGCAGGCGAAGGCGCCGTCGGGGCCGAACTCCATGACCGGGCAAGCCACCCCCTCGGCCTTCGCCTTCGCCAGCGACACGGTGTCGCGGAAGTAGACGAACTTCGCCCCGCTCAGGAGCGCCTTCTGGGCATCGTCGCTGCCGCCCCAGGTGATGCCGTACACGCCGTAGGGCTTGCCGGTCCGCTTCACGAACCCGGCCAGCTCCTTCGCCCCGACGAGCGACGGCCCGGACGAGTGGAGGAAGAAGTCGGCCCCGGCGATGGCGTCGTCCAGCTCCTTCACGCTGGTAGCCCCGTCCGGCGTGACGGCCCCCTTCACGACCTTCACTTTCGGGAACCGGCGGGTGAGCATGGCGGTCGTGTC
>JANPJN010000515.1:0-6002 GCA_031425515.1 Acidobacteriota bacterium
GAGCGACCGACCGCCGACACGCTCCCCTCGAGCATGGCCTGCAGCCCGAGCCGCTCGCAAACGTCCGCAGCGGTGTCGTGCGACATGCGCGCGGCGGGGTCGCGTCCCATGAGCTGCAGCGTCGTGCGCACCCGCTCGTCCGACGCGAGATTGAGGTACGGAGACTGCCCCAGGTAGACCGTCACCGCTTCGCGGAGCGTGCCGTCGAAATCCGGATCCGCGGTGCCGTTGGCGATGTGGCTGATGAGGACGGCATTGCGGGTCGGCGCGGACCCGGACGCGGGCGCCCACCAGCCCCGCCGCGCCCCGGTGAGCGCGACGACCGTCAGCAGTGCGACGGCCGCCGCCGCGCCCCCCCACCACCCGGCGGCCGGCATTCTTGCGACCCTGCGCCGGGGCCGGTCGAGCGCGCGCCGCGCGAGCCGGAGGGCGTCGAGCAGGTCGGCCATCGAGGCATAGCGGCGAGCGGGATCCTTCTCCATCGCCCGCTGGATGATCCGCTCGATGTCGGCCGGCAGCGCCGGGTTCAGACTGCGAGGCGCGGGCGGCTGCCGCGTCGCAATCGCCGCGGCCATCTCGGCGAGCGACGCTCCATCGAAGGCCGGACGGCCCGTCACCATGTGATAGAGGATCGCGCCGGCCGCGAAAATATCGCTGCGCGGATCCGCGGTTCGTCCCTCGATCTGTTCGGGTGACATACACGGGTGGAAGAGCTCCCGGGCGAGCGCCGCGCCGGCGGCGCCGGCATGGACGGCAGTAGTGGCCGACCCGGTAGCGCCGCGCGGCGTGTCGCCGCTTGCCACCGCGGCCGCGCCAAGCTCCAGCAGCTTGACGTGGGCGTCCGACGTGATGAACACATTGGAGGGCTTGACGGTGCCGTGCACGATGCCGCGGCGGTGGGCTGCGGCGAGGGCCTCGGCTGTCTGGCTCGCGATGTCGAGCGCCCGCTCCGGCGGCAGCGGGACCCCGGCGATGACCTCGTCCAGCGCGCGCCCCTCGAGGAGCTCGCAACCAGATAGGCCAGGCCACCCTCCTCGCCGGAATCGTGGACCGCGCAGATGTGCGGATGGGTGACGAGCGACGCGATTCGCGCCTCGACGCGGAAGCGCTCGAGCGACCCGGGCCGCACCATCGCCTCCGGTCGAAGCAAGCGGATGGCGACTTCGCGGTCGAGGCGCAGGTCGCGCGCGCGGTGGATCTCGCCCTCGCCGTCGCGGCCGGTCGGTGCGATCAGCTGGTAGTGGGACACCCGCTCGGGGCTCGTCCCGCCGCGGCCGACGGTCATGGCGCCGAGGCCGCTGCGCGAGCGGCGGAAGGCGGAAGCCGTTCGTGCTCGCGCCGCGCTTCCGCCAGCGGCCAGAAGCCCCGATCGGCGGACTGCCACATCGTGAAGAGCGCCTGGTAGGCGCGCCGGCTGCCGTCCACGTCTCCCGTGCGGGCGCGCGCCCGGGCCAGGCCCAGATACGACAGGGGAACGACCGGCGCAAACGGATCCACGCCGCGGTGCTGCAGCACCTTGTCGTACTCGCGCGCCGCCTCGGCGGCCGCGCCCTTCCTGAGCAGGGCCTCCGCGCGCATGTACACCGGCACCAGGCCCGCCACCGTCCCGAGCTCGGTGGACGCGGCCGCGGCGAGCGCCTCGACCGCCGCGTCCGGACGACCCTGTCGCAGGGCCTCGGCGGCCCGGGTGGTCGGCGCGAGCACGGTCCGCACGAGTGAGGAATCCGGGTAGCGCTGCTCCGCCCGGCTCACGAGCCCGATCGCCCGCTCCGGCATTCCCACGAGTGCATAGGCGGCCGCCTCGCGAAACCGCGGGACGGTGGCGGTCGGACTGCCGGCCGCTTCGATCAGCCCGACCACCCGACGCACGCGCTCGGCCGCCTCGGCGGCGGGGCGATAAAGCGCCTCGGTCCATGCCAGGTGCGCCGCGTAGCCGGAGGCGGTCCCCTCGAGCCCTCGCGCCAGCGCCATCTCGGCGGCCCTGCGATAAAGCTCCTCGGCTTCGGCGAGCCGTCCCTCACACGCCGCGACCTGGGCCTGCGCAGAGATCAGGTCGAACTCGCGCGGGCGATCCTTCGCCCAGGCGAGTTGCGCCGCCGCCGCCGGCGCGTCGCCCGCCAGCACCGCGACCTGATAGAGCAGCCGGCGGGTGGGAGTGGTCTCCACACCCAGTTTCACGGCCTCCTCTGCCACACTCTTCGCCTCGGCATACCGGCCCATCGCCCGGTAGGCAAACGCCAGGTTCGACAGCGGGAACGGATGCCCTGGACTTCGCCGCAGGGCCTCGCGGGCCTCGGTCTCCGCGCGCGCGTATCGTCCCGTCCGGTTGTAGATGAGCGCCAGCGCGTTCGGCGGACTGGAATCGCGCGGAAACGCGGTCTTCCAGACCTCGAGCGTCTCGGCCGCCCGATCCTGATTGCCGGTCACGCGGTCGTGGTACTGATACGTGATGAACAGGCGCTCGCGCTCGCTCACGCGGTTGCGCAGCGCGAGCGCGCGACGCGCGAACTCCTCGCTGCGCTCCCACTCCCCCAGGCTTCCGTACACCGTGGACAGCGTCGCGTGCGCCGAGGCGAACTCGCGATCGATCTCGACCGCCTGATTGAAGAAGGCGACCGATTCCAGCTCCCGCCCGTGCCGCCGCTCCTCGAGCCCCAGCGTATACGCCTTCAACGCCGCAAGCGACGGGGTCGTCGCCTGCTCGATCGGCACGTCGAAGCGCCGGATTGATGGCAGCGATTCACCGAGCCGCGTCCGCATGGACGACGTGATCGATCCGAGATCGCGCAACACCCGCTCGCGGCTCGTGGTCTCGACCTGCTCGCGGGCCAGCGTTTCGCCAGTCTGGCAGTCAGTCGCGTTCAGGGTGAGCACGTAATTGGTGCCGATGGACGCAATCGCCCCCTCCAGCATCGCCTTGGCGCCGACGCGCTGGCAGACGTCCCGGGTCGTATCGTGCGACAGCCTGTCGTCGCCCGATCGTCCCATGAGCCCGAGCGTCTCGGTGATCCGGGTATCGGGCACCAGATCAAGGAATGGCGACTGCCCGAGCTGAACCTTGAGCGCGGTGGCGAGGGTCTGATCGAACATCGCGTCGGATGTCGTGTTCTCGAAGGCCCCGAGCAGCAGGGTGTCCCGATCGCTCAGCGCCGTACCGCGCGTGCCGAACGTCTGCCAGGCCACTCCCGCCAGCGCGACCGCCACGGATACAGCGGCCACCGCCCAGCGCGCCGCACGACGCCGGGGAGCGGGGAGGGGAGCCGGCGCCCGCGGCTCCTCGGGGTGGCGCGCGGCGTTCTCCAGGTCGACGGCGAGCCCGGCCGCGGTCTGATACCGCAGGGCGGGGTCCACCGCGAGCAGCCGCCGGATGATCGCGTCCAGGTTGTCGGGCACGGTCTCGTTCACCGTCCGCGGCGGGAGAAAGATCCCGTTCGTGATCTTGACCAGGATCAGCGCCACATCGTCGCCCCCGAACGCCCGCCGCCCGGTGGCCATCTCGTACAGCACGCTGCCGAGCGAGAACAGGTCCGTTCGCGCATCGAGCGGCTGGCCGTGGGTCTGTTCCGGCGACATGTAGGCAGCCGTGCCCACCGTGTCGCCGGTGCGGGTGAGGTCGGGCGAGAGCGTGGCGATGAGAGTCGGCACCGACGCCGTCGGCGGCAGGGCCGTCGCGGTCGGCGGATCGTCGTGCGCGACCTTCGCCAGGCCGAAGTCGAGAATCTTCAGATGATCGCCAAAGGTGACGAAGAGATTGGCGGGCTTGATGTCGCGGTGGATGATGCCGCGGCGATGCGCGGCGTCGAGCGCGTCGGCGATCTGACGCGCGAAATGAATCACGCGCGCCGCGGGCATCGGGCCGTCCTCGATGACCTGACGCATGGTCCGCCCCTCGAGCCGCTCCATCGCGATGAACGGGTGCCCCTCGTGCTCCCCGAGCTCGTGGATCATGCAGATGTGCGGGTGCTGGAGCGAGGACGCAAGGCGCGCCTCTCGCTCGAAACGCGCCAGCCACTCGCCTGAGGGCAGGGTGTCGGTCCGCAGCAGCTTGATCGCGACCTCGCGCCCGAGCCGGACGTCCTCGGCGCGATAGACGACGCCCATCCCGCCCTCGCCGAGCTGGTCGAGCAAACGATAGTGCGAAATGAGGGTCGGGGCCATGTCGATGCACACCCGTCGTGGTGGCCGGGATAACCGAGGTCTGAGGGGTGTGGCGGGAATTGTAACAGCACTCAGCCGCGCGGCGAACGGGCACCTGCGACAGGCCGCCGACCCAGGGTCCGCGCCTGTTCGCGGCCTCCGGGGCATGACTACAATGGCGTATGCGTTTGTGCCTGCTCCTGCTGGCCGGTTTGTCAGCCGCCGTCGTCCAGACGACGAATGCCGCCATCCGCGTGGACGCCGACGCCATCTTCCGGGACGTCGAGATCCTGGCCGCCGACGACATGGAGGGGCGACTCACCGGAACCGACGGCAACCGCAGGGCGCGCGCGTACATCGTGTCCCGCTTCGAGTCGATCGGCGTGGCTCGTGTGGGCGCCGGCTTCGAGCAGTCGTTCCGCTTCACGCCCCGGCGCGGTGACGCTCAGACCGGGACCAACGTCGTGGGCGTGATCCGCGGCACCCGCAACCCGGATCGCTACGTCGTCGTGACGGCGCACTACGACCACCTCGGCACCCGCAGCGGCGTGGTCTTCAACGGCGCCGACGACAACGCCTCCGGGGTGGCCGCGCTGCTGGCCCTCGCGACCTGGTTCACCCGGCACCGCCCCGAGCACTCGATCCTGTTGGCCGCCCTCGATGCCGAGGAGTCCGGGCTGCGCGGAGCGACGGCGCTGCTCGCCGACCCGCCCGTGCCCGTCTCGGCGATGGTGCTCACCGTCAATCTCGACATGGTCGGCCGCGACGCCGATAACCGGCTGTTCGCCGCCGGTCTGCACCACGCGCCGTTCCTGCGCCCGTACCTGGAACAGGTCGCGCAGCCTCCTGTACAACTGGTCTTCGGCCACGACACCCCCGACAGCCGCGACGACTGGACGGAGGACTCGGATCACTACCCCTTCCACCGGGCCGGCATCCCGTTCGTGTACTTCGGCGTCGAAGACGCGCAGCAGCAGCACCAGCCGACCGACGATGCGGCGACGATCGGACGGGAATTCCTGGCGGGCGCCGCCGGGACCGTCATCGCGGCCGTGCGCCGAATCGACGCCGGACTGGACGAGATCGCCGCACAACGCGCGACGGCGCGGTAAGCCGCGCGGCCGACGTCAGTCGAAGCGCTTGTCGTCGGCTGACGGCCCGTAGATGGCGGGCACCGGCACGTCGTTCATGCGCAGATAGACCGTCAGCTGCCCGCGATGATGGGCGAGATGGTTGATGGAATCGCGCAGCATGATGTGACGCGGGTGCTCGGCCACCACCTGTCCCGACACGAGCAGCCGCCACGGCGTCATCAGGTGCTCGTCGGTCGTGCCCTGCAGCGACGCCCGGGCGCCGGCGACTCCCTCGTCCATGGCCCGGAGCAGCGCCGCCTGCGTGGCCTCCGGGGGCACGATGGAGGAGCCGCCCGGCGGGTTCAGGTCCAGTTCGTCCCTGTCGATCATCATCGACAGCCAGGCCGGCATCATCGCGACGAGGCTGGCCAGCCGGCCGAGCGGCAACGATTTGTCGTGCGGCTTCCAGTCATCGCGCCCTTCGGGCACGCGTTCGAGCGCGCGCCTCGTGATCTTCGATTCCCGATCGAGCTCGCCCAGGAACAGTTCGGTCATTTTCATGGTTGCCTCCCGCGGATTGGCGGCGTGGTCTGCCGCCCGTTACGCCCTCGGCCGCCCGTGTCGGGGGGACGGCGAACGAGCGGCGAAGATATACTCATACCGTACGTGAAGCGAGGAACAAGGATGCAGAGACCCTGGAGCGGGGTGGCGCGGGGGACCCCGGGGGGTGGGTGGGCAGCGGGCGGAAAGGCGACCCCGCAGAAAGTTGTAGTGAGGAGAGGCCCCCCCGCC
>JANPJN010000516.1:0-3369 GCA_031425515.1 Acidobacteriota bacterium
AGTATGACTTGTTCAGGCGGTCGGCAGGGATGATGTGCTGCAGCTCCATGTATGGCACATAGAAACCGCGCACACCCGCCTTGCGCGCCCGGATACACCACTCGCGTACTTCCTGGCCCAGCAACGTCCCGGCCTTTCGCCCGATCTCTGGATCGAAGCCGCCGGCACGGTCAAACGCGTCACGGCGGAACGCCATGTTCACGCCGAGCGGCACGCGCGCCCCGAACTCGATCGGCTCGGGGCCGTAGTCGAGCAGGGCGATGACGGCCCACTGCTTGCCGCCGTGATTCGGAATCCAGGCGGGCCGCGGCGCGCCCCAGATCGGCAGGACGCGGCCGCCGACGTAATCGCACTGCAGTGTCTCCAGCGCCTCGCCCGCGCGGTCGAGCCAGTCGGGCGGCACCCGCACGTCGTCGTCGGTCGTGACGATGATGGCGCCGCGAGCGGCCCTGATGCCGGCGTTGAGGGCCGGGCTCCGCCCCTGCTGCTGTTCGAACAGGTAGCCGAGATGCACCGGAAAGGTGCGGGAGGCCTCTTCCACCACCTGGCGCGTGTCGTCCGGGGAGTTGTTGTCCACGACGATCACTTCCCAGGGGCCGTCGGGACGGAGCGACGCGAGGCTCGCCAGCGTGTCGCGCAGATCGGCGGCGCGCTTGTACGTGGCGATGACGACCGAGTACTTGATGTCGGCCATCGTCAGGCCATGCGCTGGCGGGCGCGGGTCGCGCGGGTGGCAAGGCGAGCCCGATGCACCCGGTAGAGCGTGGAAAGAACAGCCGGCGTCCACCGAGCCATGAGCGCGACGATCCGCAGTACGGGCCCGCCGCGGCGACGGTGCAGGGCCGCGAGAAGCTGGCTGGCGGTCGCGAAGTCGCCAGTCTCGATGGCGACGCGCGCCTCCGCCGCGACATGCTCGGTCTCGAAACGGGCTACCTGTGCGTCGAGTATGGCGACCTCAGTATCGCGGCCGGCCAGGTGCGGCCGCAGCTTCCGGAAGACCTCGAGAATGCCGGGCAGCATGCGCAGCTCACTGGCCGAGAGGCTGTCGTCGCGGCGCCGGTAGAAGCCGAGCGGCTGATCGTTGCGATGAAAGACGAAGCCGGCGCATGCGGCGCGAAGCCAGTAGTCGTAGTCCTCGTTGGTTCGCAGAGTTTCGTCGAACGGACCAATCCGCTCGAAGACCCGGCGGCGGAAGACCGACATGATGAAGATGGCGGTTTCGTCTGCCAGAATGCCGGCGAGCGACGGCTGGGGGCGCGGGTCGGGGTACGGCCGGGCGAGCTGACCGTGGAGGCTGCTGCCGAGAAACCATGCATTCCCGGTGACGATATCGACCTCGGGACGCTCCTCCAGGATTCGCATCTGCGCGGAGAGGTACCCCGGCTCCCACACGTCGTCGCTGTCGAGTATTGCGAAGACCTCGCCGCGCGCAAGCCGGAGGCCGTGATTCCTGGCCGCGGAAATGCCGCCGTTGGCCTGCTGGACAACCCGGACGCGGCCATCGCTGGCGTAGCCGCCGGCGATGGCCCCGGTCGCATCGGTGGAACCGTCGTTCACGACAATCAGCTCGAAGTCCGTGCACGTCTGCGCCAGGACGGACTCGATTGCGTCGCCAATGTACGGCGCGACGTTGTAGGCCGGCATGATCACGCTGACGGCTGGCATGATGCCTCCGTCTGTCCGGTTGCGGCCGGCTCGAGCTCGATGACCTCGTACAACGCCCGTACCGAGCGTGCGGTCGCTCCGCCGGGGCCATGAAACAGGTCCGCCGCGGCCGTGAGCCGCTCGGTTCTCCGCACCGACGGGTCCGCCAGCCCGCGCGAGACGGCCGCCAGCGCCCCGGTGACGTCATCCACCGAGTCCGATACCGACGCCAGCAGGGCCACGTAGTCCTGGTGGATATTCGCCAGTTCGATGAGGGCAGGCCGGTGGATCCGGACCAGCGGCCGGTCGCGCAGCAGGTACTCGAAGCCCGCGGAGCTATGGTCCGTGATCATCAGGTCTGCGGCCACCAGGTACGGCGAGATGTCGTGCCCCGGGGCGATCACGCCGCGACCGCCCTGAATGACTGGTGCCAGGCGACCGGCCCAGTCCACGCCGCCCGAGTAGCGCTCGCGAAGGTCACGCGATCGGTCGTGCAGCTTCACGATGACGTTGATCCCCGTGCGCAGGAGGCCGGCGACGAGATCGATGCCCATGGCGTTCAGCGACGAGGCGGGCGACCACGTGGGCGCATAGAGGACGGTTGGCAGCGCGGGATCGAGCCCCATCGCGGTCAAGACATCGTCCCGGTCGAAGGTGCCATCCACGAGGCAGTCCGTCTTGGGCATGCCGATCAGCCGGATCGCGGGACTGTCTGCCGGGATGGCACCCGAGGCGATGAAGTTGCGGAGCCGGCGCTCGTTGACGAAGAACAGGCGGTCCCAGTCGCGCATCGACGCGTCCGGCACATCGAAGCCGTACTTCCCTCCGACCCCGTGGAAGACCTGCACGCGGCTGGTGCCCCGCGGCAGGGAGGCCCACATGAAATCGGAGGCGACATAGGCGTCGAACTTCATCATCGCCGCGCGGCGGGGATCGATCGTCCGCGCGTCAGGCGCCTCGCGGTAGATGTCGGCGAGGCGGTCGGGTTCTTCGCTGGCGGTGAACAGGATCTCGACGCGGGGGTCGGTCCGGAGGGCGCGGACGACCGGCGCGACCATCGTGTAGTTGACCGGTGTGCGGCCGTCCACGAGGATGCGACGCCGGCCGGACCGCCGGCTGAAGCGGGTGTCGACCTCCTGCATCCGGCTGAGCGCCGAGCCGAGCAACCCGGTCATGCCCGCGCTTCCCGGAGCTCCTGGGCGCGCACCCGGGCCGATCGACTCGCGCGCGGGGGAGACAGACGGGCCCGAAGCATCTCGCGAGGCGCGGTGGCCAGCGCCAGCAGGTAGTAGAAGGTCCAGTTATAGGCCACCGACGCGAACAGCGCGCAGAAGAACCACCCCGCGAGCGCCGCGGCCATTCCCGCAGCGTGGGTCTGGAACCACTCGGTCTCATCGGGCGATACAACGGCCCGCGCCCCTGGCGATCCGGAACCCCCGCGCCGGCGTCCGCGGCTCCTGCCCGAAAGGAGGCGCCGGGTCTGTACGCCGGCGAGACCCGCTCGGGTCATGAGAAAGACGAGCAATCCGATGCCGGCGACGCCGAGCTCGGCAGCCACCTGCAACACGATGTTGTGGCTCTCGCGCCACGGCTGCTCACGCCCCTCAGGGTCGTAGTTCTTGAACTGACCGGCCCCGACGCCGGTCATCGGGTTCTCCAGAAACGCCGCGTAGGATTCCCTGAAAAGTGTCTGCCGGGCCTCACGCGAGCCGGTGTCGTCCTGGC
>JANPJN010000517.1:0-3165 GCA_031425515.1 Acidobacteriota bacterium
CCGCCTCGCCGGGCCGCTCCGGCGCGCCCGCGAAGAGCTCCGCAGGACCGGCACGGTGACCGCCGAACCGGCCGGGACCGTGTCCAACTGGCTCGCGGCGCACGGCCAGACCCACAAGATCCGTGCGTGGCTCTGGGATCCCCTGGCGGTCGCGGCGCTGAACCAGTCGCCGGACGCCGCCGCCGCGGGCCCGTTCGTCCGCGTCCTCGCCGAGATGTTCGGGCCGGATCCGACCGCCGCCTCGCTCGTGCTCCCCACCCGGCCGCTCGACGCGATGTACGCCACCCCCGCGATGGACTACATCCGGTCGAAGGGCGGAGCCGTCCAACTGAACGCCCTCGCACGCATCCTCGTGGAGGACGGACGCGTCACAGGCATCGACATCAGGGGACAACGGCTCGCGGCCTCGTGCGTGATCGCCGCCGTCCCGTGGTTCGCCCTGCGCAGCCTCTTCGGCCCCGCCCCTCCCGAGGCCCTGACGCCGCTCGTCGGCGCCGCCGCCGCGATGGACGCCATGGCGATCGTCACGGTGAACCTCTGGTACGACCGCCAGGTGATGGACGACCTCTTCGTCGGGCTCCCCGGCCGCGACATGCAGTGGGTCTTCGACAAGCGGCTCGCCTTCGGCGGCACCGCCTCGCACCTCTCCCTCGTCTCGAGCGGCGCAGCGCGTCTCGCCGGAATGACCACGCCCGACCTCATCGCCCTGGCCGCGCGCGAGATGCGTGACGCCCTTCCCGGCGCCCGCGGCGCCTCCCTCCTGCGCGCGACGGTCATCCGCGAGAAGCAGGCGACCTTCTCCCTCGCGCCCGGCCAGCCGCCGCGTCCGGGTCCATCGACCCCCATCGAAGGGCTCTATCTCGCCGGCGACTGGACCGACACGGGGCTTCCGGGCACCATCGAAAGTGCCGTCGTCAGCGGCCATCGGGCGGCGCATCTGCTCCTCGCCGGGGGCTGAATCTTCGGCGGTCGCGTTGCGACGCGATCAACAATCGATCTCTTCATGAAGTCCATCGTTCTTCACTACCAGGAGATTGCGCTCAAAGGCCACAACCGGCCCTGGTTCGTCACGAAGCTCGTGCGCAACCTCCGCGCCGCGACCGCGGGCCTTCCTGTGCGGGACGTGCGTGCCCTCGTCGGCCGCATCGAACTGACGCTGGAAGACGACGCCGCGTGGGAAGCGGTGAGGGATCGGGTGTCGCGCGTGTTCGGCATCGCGAACTTCGCGCAGGCGGGACGGTCCCCGCTCGACGTCGACGCCATCGCAGCGCACATCCTCGGCGATCTCGGCGACACCGACGTACCCAGCTTCCGCGTGTCGGCGAAGCGCGCCGACAAGCGCTTTCCGATGGAATCTCCCGAGATCGAACGCGAAGTGGGCGGCCGCATCAAGGCCGCGCGCGGATGGACCGTCAATCTCGACGAACCCGCGTTCACGATTCACGTCGAGGCGCTCACCAACGAGGCGTTCTATTACTTCGGCAAGGAACGTGGCGCGGGGGGGATGCCGGTCGGCGTCGGCGGCCGTGTCGCCTGTCTTCTCTCGGGCGGAATCGATTCGCCTGTCGCGGCCTGGCGGCTGATGCGCCGGGGCTGCAGGGTGCTGCTCGTCCACTTCCACAGCTATCCGATCCTCTCGCGCGCCTCACAGGAAAAGGCCCGCGAGCTCGCGCGCCTGCTGGCGCGCTTTCAGCTTCACTCACGTCTCTACCTGGTGCCCTTCGGCGACATCCAGCAGCAGGTCGTGCTCGAAGTCGCGCCGCCGCTGCGTGTCGTCGTCTACCGCCGCTTCATGATGCGCATCGCGGAACGCATTGCCCGGCACGGACGCGCGCAGGCGCTCGTGACGGGAGAAGTCGTCGGCCAGGTGGCGTCGCAGACACTCGAGAACATGGCGTCCATCAACAGCGTGGTGTCGATGCCGGTGCTGCGGCCTCTCGTGGGCATGGACAAAGAGGAGATCATCGCCGAGGCCGAGCGGTTGGGCTCCTATCCGATCTCCATCATTCCGGACCAGGATTGCTGCACGCTGTTCACGCCCCGCCATCCGGCGACCCGCGCGCGTCCTGCCGACGTCGCACGCGCCGAGGCGTCTCTCGCCATCGAAGAGATGGTCGAGAAAGCCGTCACCGCCGCGGAGGTGGAGGACTTCCGCTTTCCTGTATTAAAATAACCGCTTCTACACACAGTCCGGGCCGTCGCGGGGATCCGCGTGACGGGCGTGCCAGAGCCGGGACTTCAGAGCCAGGAAAAGAGACGATCGTGAAAATGACACCAGGCAAGCTCGCGGGGATGAAGGCGGTTTCGAACGAGCGCGGCGTGATCGCCGCGGCGGCGATGGATCAGCGCGGATCGCTCAAGAAGTCCCTCGCGAAGGAAAAAGGGGCCGACGTGGGCGATCGGGAGATGGAGGAGTTCAAGATCCTCGTCACCGAGGTCCTGACCCAGCATGCCAGCGCCATCCTGCTCGATCCCGAGTGGGGCATTCCCGCCAGCAAGCGCCGCGCGAAGGGCTCGGGTCTGCTGCTCGCCTACGAGAAGACCGGGTACGACGCGAATACGCCGGGCCGTCTGCCGGATCTCCTCGACCACTGGTCGGTGCGCCGCCTCAAGGAATCAGGGGCCGACTGCCTCAAGATCCTGCTGTACTACGCTCCCTCCGATTCGGCCGACATCAACACGCGCAAGCACGCCTGGATAGAGCGCATCGGCGACGAGTGCCGCGCCAACGACATTCCCTTCTTCGCCGAGTTCATCGTCTACGAGAACGGCGTCGACGAGAAGAGCCTCGAATTCGCGCAGAAGAAGCCGCAGCTCGTCATCGACACCATGCAGGAGTTCACGAAGGATCGCTACGGCGTGGACGTGATGAAGGTCGAAGTGCCCATCAACATGAAGTTCGTCGAAGGCGCGAAGTCTTCCGGCGGGCAGGTCGCGTACTCCCGCACGGAGGCCATGGAGCACTTCCGCCGGTCGGCGGACGTCTCGACCAGGCCGTTCATCTATCTGTCGGCCGGCGTGAGTAATCCCGAGTTCAGCGAGACGCTCGAGCTCGCCGGCGAGGCGGGCACGCGTTTCTCCGGGGTTCTCTGCGGGCGCGCCACCTGGGCCAACGGTGTGGCCGTCTACGGCAAGCAGGGGGGGGCGGCGTTCCGTACCTGGCTC